>CAKTOK010000041.1 GCA_934589835.1 uncultured Oscillospiraceae bacterium
GCGGGTGATGGACAGCAGGTTCTCCACAATGCGGATGAGCCACTGGGCGTCCTCGTTGGTGGAGCGCAGCAGCTGCTGCCGCTGCTCCGCCGTCAGCTCGCCGTCCTGCTCCAGCAGGACGTTGGTGGCGCCCACGATGCCCGTCAGCGGCGTGCGGATATCGTGGGACACAGCACGCAGCAGGTCAGCGTACATTTTTTCCCGCTCCGCCTCGCGGCGCACGGCCTCCGTCTGCTTGGCGCGGCTGGTGACGGCCGCCGTCAGTACGGAGATGGTCATCATCACCAGAAACGTCAGCGGAAAGCCGGTCAGCGTGAAGCTGATGTGCCAATAGGGATAGGTGAAGATGTAGTCCACGCTGAACACGCCGGCCACGGCGGTGAGGATGCCCAGTATGTAGCCGTTGGTCCAGTAGGCTGTCAGGAACACGTCCAGCAGGAAGATCACCGCCACATAGGTGGTATCCTGATGCAGGTCGATGTTCCGCAGGAAGAGGCACAGCACCACCGCCGCCAGATACAGGCCGAAGGCGATGGCCATATCTCTGCCGGAGCAGGCCAGACCCAGACTGGCGAACGACCGCTCCCGCTTGTTCTGGCTGCGTAGCTTGGCGAGATACGCTTTTCTGTCCACGGCGGCAGTTCCCTCCTTCGTAAGCATGGCGCTATTATAGCATATTTCCGCGTTAAGAAAACGTTAAAATACTGTTAAGAACGTTGGGTGCTTCTGTCGACTTGACAAGGCGCCTGTGGATTTGTTATTTTATACTGTTGTATACAGGCGGGGCCTGCCCCGCCGTCAGAAAAGAGGTATTTACGTGATGTATGACGCCGTGATCATAGGCGGCGGCGCCGTGGGCTGCGCCGTGGCCCGCTGGCTCAGCCGTTACCGGCTGGACATCTGCCTTGTGGAGCGGGGCGAGGATGTATGCGTAGGCACCAGCAAGGCCAATTCCGCCATCTGCCATGCCGGCTTTGATGCGCCGGTAGGCTCGGCCAAAGCGCGGTTCAACGTGGAGGGCTCCCGCATGATGGAGACCCTGTCCCGCCAGCTGGATTTTCCCTACCGCCGGTGCGGCGCGCTGGTGCTGTGCTTCAACGAGGCGGATCTGCCCCGTCTGGGGGAGCTGAAGGCCCGCGGAGAGCGCAACGGCGTGGAGGGCCTGACCATTCTGGATCAGGCGGCGCTGCGCCGTCAGGAGCCGCGGGTAGCCCCGCAGGCCGTGGCCGCACTGTACGCTCCTACCAGCGCTATTCTCTGCCCCTTCGGCATGACCATCGCACTGGCGGAGAATGCCGCCGCCAACGGCTGCGCCTTCCGCTTCGACACGGAGGTACGGCACATCCGGCGGCAGGCCGGCCATTTCGTTCTGGAAACAAACCGCGGCTCCCTGGAGAGCCGCGTGGTCATCGCCGCCGCCGGCGTCCACGGCGATACGCTCCATAACCAGCTGTGTGAGACGAAGCTGACCATCGTTCCCCGCCGCGGCGAATACTGCCTGCTGGACCGGCGGGACGGTGAGCTGGTGCAGCACACCATTTTCCAGCTGCCCTCCGCCATGGGCAAGGGCGTGCTGGTCAGCCCCACCGTCCACGGCAACCTGCTGATCGGCCCCACCGCCGAGGACCAGACGGACAAGGACAGCACCGCCACCACCGCGGCAGGGCTGGCCCGCGTCACCGCCACGGCGGAGCGGAGCGTGCCGGATCTGCCTGTGCGGGATGTCATCACCAGCTTCGCGGGGCTGCGGGCCCATCTGGCGTCGGATGATGACGACTTCCTCATCGGCGAGAGCGCCGACAGCTTTTTCGAGGCCGTGGGCATCGAGTCGCCGGGCCTGTCCTCCGCCCCCGCCATCGGCCGGTATCTGGCGGGTCTGGCGGCGGCGAGGCTGGACGCGGCGGAAAAGGACGACTTTATCGCGGAGCGGCGGGACATCCCCCGCCCACGGGAGCTGGATCTCGCCGCGCGGCAGGCCCTGATCGCACAGGACCCCGCCTACGCCACGGTGGTCTGCCGCTGCGAGCAGATCACGGAGGGCGAGATACGGGAGGCCATCCGGCGGGGCGCACGGTCGCTGGACGGCGTGAAGCGGCGGGTGCGGGCCGGTATGGGCCGCTGTCAGGGCGGCTTCTGTACGCCCCGCGTGCTGGAGCTGCTCAGCGAGGAGCTGGGCGTGCCCATGGCGGACCTGACCAAGAGCGGCGGCGGCAGCCGCCTGCTGGCGGGCCGCACCAAGGAGGTGCTCTCATGAAAACAGTGCAGCTGGCTATCGTGGGCGGCGGCCCCGCCGGACTGGCCGCCGCAGCCGCCGCCTATGACGCAGGCCTGCGGGATATTCTTATTTTGGAGCGCAGCGGCGAGCTGGGCGGCATCCTGAACCAGTGCATCCACGCGGGCTTCGGCCTCCACACGTTCCAGCAGGAGCTGACCGGCCCCGAATACGCCCAGCGCTATATCGACGCCGTGCGGGAGCGGGGCATCTCCGCGTGGACGGACTGCATGGTGCTGGACGTGACCCCCGACCGCGTGCTGACCGTCACAGGACGAACCGTGGGGCTTCAGCAGATCAAGGCGCAGGCGGTGGTGCTGGCTATGGGCTGCCGTGAGCGGCCCCGGGGCGCCCTGAACATCGCAGGCACGCGACCCGCCGGCATCTGGTCCGCCGGAACGGCCCAGCGCATGGTGAATCGGGAGGGCTATCTTCCCGGGCGGGAGGTGGTCATCCTCGGCTCCGGCGACATCGGGCTCATCATGGCCCGCCGCATGACGCTGGAGGGCGCCCGCGTCCGCGCTGTGGCGGAGGTCATGCCCTACTCCGGCGGCCTGAAGCGCAACATCGTCCAGTGTCTGGACGATTTCGACATCCCCCTGTACCTGTCTACCACCGTGGTGGAGATCCACGGGCAGACGCACCTGACCGGCGTGACGCTGGCGCAGGTGGACGCCCAGCGGCGTCCCGTGGCCGGTACGGAGCGATACATTCCCTGCGATACCCTGCTGCTGAGCGTGGGCCTGCTGCCGGAGAACGAGCTGACCCGTCAGGCCGGCGCGGCGCTGGACGGCGTCACCGGCGGCCCCGTAGTGGATGAGACGCTGGCCACCTCCCTGCCCGGCGTCTTCGCCTGCGGCAACGTTCTCCACGTCCACGATCTGGTGGACTTCGTCTCACAGGAGGCGGCCGCCGCCGGACGCAGCGCCGCCCGCTTCGTGCAGGAGGGCGCCGCCGACGGCGAGGCCGTCCGGCTGGAGGGCCGTAACGGCGTGCGGTACACCGTGCCCCAGTCCCTCCACCGCGGCAGCGGGACCGTCACCGTCCGGTTCCGCGTGGGCCGGCCCTACCGGAACGCAGCGCTGTGCGCCTACGCCGGCGATGTGCTGCTCAAGCGCATCCCCAAGCGCATCCTGACCCCCGGGGAGATGGAGAGCTTCCCGCTGGACGCCGCCGCCATCCCCGACGGCGCGGACACCGTCACATTCGTGGTAGAGGAGGCGCAGGCATGAAGCAGGAGCTTATCTGTATCGGCTGCCCCATGGGCTGCCAGCTCACCGCCGAGGTGGAAAACGGCGTGGTCACGCAGGTCAGCGGCAATACCTGCAAGCGGGGCGACGCCTATGCCCGCAGGGAATGCGTGGCGCCGGTCCGTACCGTCACCGGTACCGTGGCCATTGAGGGCGCAGCGGCGCCGGTGCTGCCGGTCCGCACCGACGGCGAGGTGCCCAAGGCGCAGGTCTTCGCCGTGGCGGAGGCCCTCCGCACCGCGACGGCCCACGCCCCCGTGGCCATCGGCGACGTGGTGCTGCCCAACGTCTGCGGCACCGGCGTCAACGTGGTGGCCACCCGCCCCATGGCCCGCATCTGAAAAGAGGGAGGGGCGGCTCCCCTGTGGAAGCCGCCCTGCACGCAAAAAGGCACAGCCGCCCCCGATGGGGTCGCTGTGCCTTTTTGAATCTTTTTACCATCGATTGACAAGGGCAAACACGCCTGCCCTTGTCAATCGATGGTACGGTTTTTGTATGAATACGGCGAAAAAACGCCCATAAAAAGCAAAACGCCACGCACACTGGCGTGGTGGTCATCCTTTGTGGGTGGGGACGCTTACCGCTCGCTGGTCTGCTGCTGGCAGTCACCGAAGATCATATCGTCCAGATCGCCCATGATCCAGTTGTTCCTCATAACACTATCACGCTCCTTTCTTCATTTGTTTACGAGGATAGTATATGCCGTTCTGCGTCGTTTTGCAAGCGCATTATTGTATATATCTTACAATTAATTTTTTCTATTTTTGTATAGTGTGCACAGTGGCGCTGGCCGCGTATCCCATATATAATGACTGCGTATGAAAATGTACGATGCAAATGGGGATATACTATGAGAGAGTTTTATGCAGGAAGCTGCGATGTGGCCGTCATCGGCGCCGGCCACGCCGGTATCGAGGCGGCGCTGGCCGCGGCGCGGCTGGGGATGCGTACCGTCTGCTTCACCATCAATCTGGACGCGGTGGGCAATATGCCCTGCAACCCCGCCATCGGCGGCACCGGCAAGGGCCATCTGGTGCGGGAGCTGGACGCGCTGGGCGGCGAGATGGCCCGCGCGGCGGATCGCGCCTGCATCCAGTACCGGATGCTCAACCGCGCCAAGGGGCCGGCGGTCTGGTCCCTGCGGGCGCAGGCGGACCGGCGGCGGTACCAGCAGGTGATGAAGCACACGCTGGAGCGGCAGGAGAACCTGATCCTGCGGCAGGCGGAGGTCACGGAGATTCGCTGTGAGAACGGCCGCGTGGCCGCCGTGGTGCTGCGTACCGGCGCGGTATTCCGTGCAAGGGCCGTCATCCTCTGCACCGGCACGTATCTGACGGGCCGCACCATTGTGGGCGAGTGCATCGAGTCCTCCGGCCCCGATGGGATGCACCCCGCCAACGACCTGACCGCCAGTTTGCTGGCGCTGGGCCTGCCTCTGCGCCGGTTCAAGACCGGTACGCCGCCCCGCGTGAACCGCCGGAGCATCGACTTTTCCAAAATGGAGGTACAGACCGGCGACGACGACCCCCTGCCCTTCAGCTTTGAGACGGCGCAGCCGCCGGAGAACCGCGCCGTGTGCTACCTGACCTACACCACGGAGGAGACGCACCGCATTATCCGCGAGAATCTGGGCCGCAGTCCCATCTACTCCGGCGTCATTGAGGGCATCGGCCCCCGCTATTGCCCGTCCATCGAGACGAAGGTGGTGCGCTTCGCCGATAAGCCCCGCCACCAGCTGTTCATCGAGCCCATGGGGCTGGACACGGAGGAGATGTACATTCAGGGCTTCTCCTCCTCCATGCCGGAGGAGGTGCAGCTCCGGATGCTCCACAGCGTCCCGGGCCTTGAGCACGCGGAGCTGATGCGCCCCGCCTACGCCATCGAATACGACTGCATCGACCCGCTGGCTCTGCGCCCCACGCTGGAGGTCAAGTCCGTGGGCGGCCTGTACGGCGCCGGACAGTTCAACGGCTCCTCCGGCTATGAGGAGGCTGCGGCCCAGGGCTTCGTGGCCGGCGTCAACGCGGCGCTGGCCCTGAAGGGCGAGGCCCCCATGGTCCTCAAGCGCAGCGAGAGCTATATCGGCACCCTCATCGACGATCTGGTGACCAAGGGCACGGAGGAGCCGTACCGCATGATGACCTCCCGCTCCGAGTACCGGCTGGTGCTGCGGCAGGACAACGCCGATGCGCGGCTGTGCCCCATCGGCCGCCGCATCGGGCTGGTGTCAGAGAAACGGCTCCGTGCCGTGGAGGAGAAATATGCCGCCGTGGAGCAGGAGATCCGGCGCCTGACCCGCACCGGCGTGGCCGGCAGCGACGCCCTCAACGCCCTGCTGGCCGCCCGGGGTACCGCTCCCGTGGCCGATGGCGCACGGCTCATCGATCTGCTGCGCCGCCCGCAGGTGTCCTACGCGGACCTGCGGCCCTTTGATCCCGACAGGCCGGAGCTGCCCAAGGCCGTGAGGGAGCAGGTGGAGATCACCGTCAAATACGAGGGCTACATCCGCCGCCAGCAGCGGCAGGTGGAGGATTTCGAGCAGCTGGAAAAGCACGTCCTGCCCGATGACATGGATTACAGCCATATACAGGGTCTGCGGTTGGAGGCGCGGGAGAAGCTGGACGCGGTGCGCCCCCTGAATTTAGGGCAGGCCAGCCGCATCTCCGGCGTCTCGCCGGCGGACATGGCCGCGCTGATGATCTGGTTACAGGCCCATCGAACGAAGGAGGAATGACCATGGGCAAGCTCCGTTTTCTCTTTGCACTGTGGATGGCCAAGCTGTCCATCCCCGCACTGAAGCTCACACGCCACAACGGCACCGACTTCCCCGGCAGTCTGGCGGTGAAGCTGTGCCCCGACTTTTTGAACTACGTGGGCAAGCCGAAGACCATTGTGGCCGTCACCGGCACCAACGGCAAGACCACCGTCTCCAATATGCTCAACGACATTCTGGAGGCGGAGGGCCGGCGGGTGCTGAACAACCGCGCCGGCAGCAACATCCTCTCCGGCGTGTCCACCGCCTTTATCCGGAACTGTGACCTGCTGGGCCGCGTGCGAAACTGCGATCTGGCGGTGCTGGAGGTGGACGAGCGCTCCGCGCCCAGGATCTATCCCTATGTGAAGCCGGACTTCATCGTGGTCACCAACCTGTTCCGCGACTCCATCATGCGAAACGCCCACCCCGGCTACATCGCGGACATCCTGACCCGCTGGTTCCCCAAAACGTCCCGCCTTATCCTGAACGCCGACGATCTTATCTCCTGCTCCGTGGCGCCGGAGAACCCCCGCGTCTATTTTGGCATCGACCGGCTGCCCACCGACGTAACGGACTGCGAGAACCTGCTGAACGATATGCGGATCTGCCCCCGCTGCGCCGGCCCCCTGCGGTATGAGTACCGCCGCTACCACCACATCGGCCGCGCCGTGTGTGAGCACTGCGGCTTTCACTCCCCCGACAGCGACTATCTGGCCACGCAGGTGGATACGGCCCGCCGCACCATGGTCCTGCGGGAAAACGGGCAGGACTACCCCTACACGCTGATCGCCGACAGCATCCACAACATTTACAACATGGTGACGGTCATTGCCGCCCTGCGGCAGCTGGGCTATGGCCACGATACCATCGAAAAGCGCCTGTCGCAGGTGAAGGTGCTGGCCTCCCGCCTGTCGGAGGAGAAGATCGGCGGTGTCAATGTCATCATGCAGATGTCCAAGGATAAGAATGCGCTGGCCTGCTCCCGCAACTTCGACTATATCCGCTCCAAGCCCGGGAAAAAGGAGCTGCTGGTGATGATGAACTGCATGGGCGTGGCGAAAAGCTGGTCCGAGAATCCCAGCTGGATGTACGACACGGACTTTGAATTTCTTAACAGCGACGACGTGACGTGCCTTGTCTGCGCCGGTCCCCGCGCCTACGACTACCGGCTGCGTCTGCTGCTGGCCGGTATCCCCGATGAAAAGATCCGTCTGGAGGAGGACGAATTTGCGGCGCTGAAGCTGCTGCCCCTGCGGGACGGAGACGACGTGTACATCCTCTACGGCGTGGACGGGATGCCGCTGGCGTTCCGCGTCAAGGCGAAGCTGAAGGAAATGCTGCTGGCAAAGGAGGACGGACGATGAAGGCTGAAATTCTCTTTCCGGAGGTCTGTAACCTCTACGGCGACCTGCAAAATATCACCTACCTGAAGCGCTGCTGCCCCGCGCTGGAGGTGGTGGAAACGGATCTCCACAGCCGCCCCCGCTTTCTGAACGGAGATGTAACGCTGGTGTTCATGGGCAGCGCCACCGAGCAGGGCCTGCGCCTTGCCGCCGACGCCCTGCGCCCCTATGCATCGGACATCGCCGCCCGGGTGGACGCCGGCCAGCTCCTGCTGCTGACCGGCAACGCGCTGGACGTGTTCGGACAGGCCATCGAGAGCGACAGCGCCGACACCGTGGAGGGGCTGGGCCTGCTGCCCTGCCGTGCCCGCTACCAGATGATGAAGCGGCACAACAGCTTCTTTCTCGGCACCTTCGAGGACATGGACATCGTGGGCTTCAAGAGCCTGTTCGGCCACAGCTATGACGCGCCGGAGCGGGATGGCTGGTTCCGCGCCGTCCGCGGCGTGGGCCGCAACCCTGACACGGCGCTGGAGGGCTACCGCCGCGGCGGCCTGATGGCCACCTACCTGATCGGCCCGCTGCTGATCCTGAACCCGCCGCTGTGCAAGTGGCTGCTGCGGCAGATGGGCGCGCCCTCCGATGCGCTGGCCTTTGAGGAGGCCGCCATGGCCAGCTATGAAAAGCGCGTGGCGGAGTTCCGTCAGGAAAACCGGAGCTATCTCTATTGAGACAAAAAAAGAACAGCCCAGGCTGTATTTTCATAAGTACAAATTGCGGCACACGGGCGGCTGATGAGAAAGCCGGCGCAGGAAATTCCCTGCGCCGGCTTTCTCTGCCTGTAAGTCTGGAGTCGGGTGTTGCCACCCGTCCTTCCAATGGATTTATTTTCCAAGCACAACGGAAAGCTTGATTTCCTTTTCCGCCTCACTCAGGTCAAAATCGCCGCCGTCGGCGACGGTCACGCGCAGCTCATAGAGCATGCCGTCAGTCAGCTCCGCCACAGCCTTACCGGTTTCGTCCGTGATGTTCCACAGCTCAGAAGTGACCTGCTGAAGCTTGCCGTCCGTGCCATAGGCATAGAGCGTCAGATCAGAGGTGCTGCCAGACAAATTATTCACACGGAAGGCTACCGTGGTGTTGGGATGCACGTTGCGGATGGCTGCGGTATTGCACCAGCTTGCAACCGTACCTTCACCGCCGCCCCGCTCAAACTGCTCCTGGGAAAGAACGTCTCTTGCCGCCTTATCCAGGTCTACCTCACGATACGGCATCTCCGGCAGATACACAAAGCGATCCTGCAAGCGCAGCAGTTCCAAATAGCCCGTCGGGCAGTAGAGCGCATTGCCGCTGTTGCCGGTATACATACCGATGGCCATGTTGTTGTAGCCGTACTTGTTGGACACGTCCATCGTGAATACTGTCTCGCCGGTGGCAAAGTCCAGAATGATGTACTGCCACATGCCGGTATTCAGATCCTGCACATAGCCGTAGATATAGCCCGTCGCGGTGGAGAGCTTGAAAATCGAAGTATCGCTCAGGTCATTCCGGCTCCAGATACTCCTCATTTCATAGCCGCTATCGGTCTTCACGGTGTCCACGCGCTCTACGCCCGGAGCAATCATGACGTTGCCCTTCATGAGCCAGTTCTGGTCGTAAATGTTGGCGTAACTCTGAATGGACGAGTCGCTGTTGGGGTCGGCTAACCCTGCATTACCGGCACCAAACCAGTTGCAGACGATCGTGCTGACCGTGCCCGCGCCGTCATCGTAGACGATCGCGGAGTTCTCGACGGCCACCTGATAGCCCTCAGGAAGATCATCCAGCACCGGCATGCTTGCCACGACTTCGCCGGTCTTCATGTCGAGAGCCAGAAGGTTCACGGGGTCTGCATTGTCGGTGAACATCACGAGGTTCGGCGTCAGCGTGGGAGAGCAGCCGCCGCCCCATGCAAGACCGCCGCCGGTGGTCTTATCGTTTTCGCCGCTGACCTTCGCGCCGACGCTCTCATACGACGTAGACCATGCAACGTCCACGCCATCCGCTGCGCGCAGAAGGTAGCAGTTCTTATTGGTCAGAATGACCGCGCCGTCTTTGGAGGCGGCGATGCCGTTTTCCGCGCCCTCGCCGGGCGTCAGCTCGTAGACGAAGACCGCCTTCGAAAGATCGGTCTGCTCGCCGTTCAGAATCGCTTCCATCGCCGAATGGGCGATGTAGCCGAGAACGCCCTGCTGCTGGCGCTCGGGGTAGATGCGGAAACCGCCCGTGGCGAACCAGAGGTTTCCGTCGTAGTCGAAGACCACGGAAAGAAGGTTCTGCGTCAGCTCCTTGCCGAGCGCAGCCTCTGCTGCCGCCTTGATATCGATGTCGAGCACCTTTTCAAATTCGGGGATCACGCTGCCGTCTTCCTCCGTCGCGCGGAGCATCAGCACGTGGTTGTTGCTGGTCGGACAGACGATGCGGTTTTCCGCGTCCAGGAACGTGTAGGAGCTCTGAATCACGTAGCCGCCGCCGTCATGCTGCTTCGGGGAAAAATAACCGAGCGTTTTCGCCTCTTCGGCGTTGAGGTCGCGGATGGCGATGCCGCCGAGCAGCGGGACAACCGCATGACCATAGCTGTCAAAGTAAATAGCGGGAGATGCATTCGCATTCGTCGTTTCATAGGAAACATTGATCTCCGGATAGATGCCGACCGGCAGAATTTCATCCGTAGAGTCGGTGTTGTAGCCGTCGTGGTGAATGTTCGCGTCGCTTTTTGCCATGTAGGGGTTCTCCTCCACCTGCTTGGGCTGCAAAGCCTTCACGGGCAGCGTTGCAGATGGCGGTGCAGAAGATTCCGAAGTTGTACCTTCATCTGCGGGTGTCTGTGTTCCTCCGCAAGCGGCCATTGACAGACACAATACTGCTGCCAGCACAAGGCATAGCGCAGAACGGATGATGCTTCTCTTTTTCATGAATAGTCCTCCTTGTTGGTTTCGGCATAGTTGGGCCGGAGCTGAGCAACCGAATTTTTCTCGTTCAGCCAGGCGTAAAGTCCCTGTTGGAAAGCTGCTTTTGTTACCGGCTCCAGCAAAAAATAATCTGCACGCAGTCGGAAAGCATGAAGCGAAAAATCCAGATCGCTGCACCAGATGATGCGCGTATTGCGGCAAAGCGCACGCAGATGTTCCACCGCATTCAATCCGTCGACACCCGGCAGGGCGATCACCGCATTGGTCGGCGGCGTTTTCCGTGCGGTTTCAAAAAACTGTTCCTGATCGCAGAATGTCTCAATTACGGGAAACCGTCCACATTCGGCACAGAACTGCGAGACCTGCTCTGTAAAAAAAACTTCTTGCGCTTCACTATTTGTCAGCACGACAATTCGGTACACAGCGCTCCTCCTTTCTGCCGTCGTTGAGATTTTCTGTTTGTTAGTATACGGATGCGCACACGCTTTTCAAGCTGATTGGCACGAAAGCCCCGTTTCCGGCACGAAATCCAGGTTTGCTGGTGTGCCGGGGCTGGACAGATGTGATATAATCATACTGGAGTTTTTTACGGAGGGGAGGAGTCGGTCAGCATGAGGATTGCAATTGTGGATGATCTCAAGGCCGAACGCGCACTGCTGAAGGAACGCTTATCACAGCAACTGGCGCTTCGCGGTGTGGAAGCGGATATTTGGGAATTTGAAAACGGCGAGGCTTTTCTCGCGGCAGAAAAAGAGCGGCGCTTTTCGGCTGCGTTTCTCGACATTTACATGGAGGGCTTAAGCGGCATGGACGCAGCGAAGGAGCTTCGAAAGACGGACACGGACTGCCTTCTGATCTTCACCACGACGTCTACCGACCACGCGCTTGAGGGCTTTCAGGTGCGGGCACTTCACTATCTCGTAAAACCCTTTTCCGAGGAAGAGTTTTCCGATTTGCTTACCGAAATGCTTGCAAAACTCCCGCGTCCTGAGCCGGTTCTGACTGTGAAGGTCAGCGGCAGCGACGTTCGCCTTCGCTACCGGGACATCGTTTCCGCCGAGCATTTTGCCCATATGATCAATATCCGCACCACCGCCGGAAAAACGCTTGCCACGCGCCAGAGCTTCAAGGCGTTCACCGAGCCGCTTAAAAAAGATCCACGCTTTTTCGTCTGCGGCCGCGGTGTGATCGTCAATTTAGAGCACGCCGCCGATTTTCAGGACGCCGCCTTCTGCATGACCGACGGCAGCCGTGTCTATGTCAACCAGGAGCTTTTGAAGCCCGCCCGGCAGGCGTTTATGGAATTTCTGCTGCAAGGGGGACGTATGAGATGAAAGATGTTCTGCGTCCGATTTTGGAACTGGCCGTTGTGCTCCCCGGGCTTCTGCTTGCGTTTTTTCCGGTCAAATCGTATCTGAAGCAGCCGCCCGGAAAACTGGCCCTGTGGCTTCTGCCGCTGATGGCGGGCCTGAGCATCGGCGGCGGGCTTGTCTGCTATCATTTCCGTGTTTCCACCGCGTTTGCGCTGGATTTTCTCACGCTGCTTGCAATTGTCCTGTATATCAAAACGCTCCGCATTTCCCTTTGGAAATCCGGAACGATCGCGCTGTCGGTCTGTGCGGTGTTTGCCTGCGTGAACAGCCTGTCCCGCGCCGTCAGCGCCGCGATGGTTCTTCGAATGCAGCTGCCGTCGGACGAGCCATGGTTCTGCTTTGCCGCCTGCATTTTTTATAACGCGGTTTGCTGGTTTTTTGTGCTGGCGGCATTCTATCCGTCGGCTCATGCGGTGCGTGCGATGGTCGAGGATGACAATTATGCACAGACATGGTATGTGTTCTGGGTTTTACCGCTGGTGTTCATCCTTCTAAATCTGTTCATGATCCCGCGTTACCAGACAACACTTCAGACAGGAAGGGTTCTGCAGGGTTACATTGTGCTCAGCATCGCGCTTCTGGTGCTGCTTCTCTTGTTCTGCACGATTTTCCTTCTGATGGCGAACAGTCTCAACCGCAACGCAAGATTACAGCAGGAAAACCAGCTGCTTTCCATGCAGCAGCAGCGCTATGAGAGCCTCAAAACCGCCGTCGAAGAGGCTCGACAGGCGCGGCACGATATGCGCCACCAATTCCATCAAATTTCTGCGCTGGCCGAGACCGGCAATCTGGAGGGTCTAAAAGACTATCTTGCAAAAACCGTCTCGCGGATCCCGAATCTGGATATGCGCTTCTGCGAAAACCATGCGGCGGACAGCGTCGTCGGCTATTATTGTGCCCTCGCAAAGCGCGAGGACATCCCCTTCCGCGCCAAGCTCGATCTGCCGCAAGTGCTTCCAGTCGACGAGATCGATATGTATCTGGTCCTGTCCAATTTGCTTGAAAACGCGCTGGAAGCCAGTCTTCGCACATCGGCCGCCCGGCGGCAGATCGAAATCACCGCATATGTGCATGCCGAGCGGATTCTTCTGATTGAGGTTGAAAACACGTTTGATGGCAAAGTCAAAGAAAAAAACGGCGTCTTCCGCTCGTCCAAGCGAAATGGAAACGGTATCGGCATCCAGTCAGTCCGCCATATTGCAGAAAAAAGCGGTGGTGCCAGTACGTTTTCCTATCAAAATGGCGTGTTCTCCGCCAAAGTCATGCTCCGTGGATAAGTGGAGATCCATAGAGTGTCTTTTGGCTGCATATTCCATCCAGAGGTGCTGCTCAGGGGAATTTATCCTTGACAAATCCCTTCCCAGCGCACCCTGCCGGAGAAATACGCAAAAGAAAAGGGCTTCGAGAACACCGTCTTCCTTGCGGATGACCGCCACCCAGCGGAAGCCGGACAAAAAAGAACAGGCAGGCAGCGGCGTAAGCCGCTGCCTGCCTGTACAAAAGGTCAGGTCACTTTGTGTACCGGTGAAAGACGCCCGCATACGGCGTCTCTTTTTTTGCCTCCGCTTCAGATGTACTGGCGCATTCCCTCGGTGGCCACGTCCTCGTCGGCGCTGACCGTCACGGTGAACTTCACGTTGTTGTTCTCGCTGAAGCAATCCAGCCAGTGGAGGAACTTCTCCACCGCCTGCCAGTCGGTGCTGCCCGCGATCTTGCACAGGTTGTCCACAAACACATGGGAAATATCGTAATTGCCCGCGTACAGGCCGCACAGGAAGCCGCGCAGGCATTCAAAAGAATCCACATTGTATTCGCCGGCATTGACCAGACGCACATTATAGCTGATGTCGTAGGTCATGTCGCGGCTCGGCTCGATGCACACAACGCTGCCGGTCTCGGAATCCACGCTGGTGTGGATCAGCTCGATGAGCTGCTTCGTCTTGCCTGCACCGTTCGCGCCCATGATCAGTCTAACCATAAGAAATCACTCCTTTGTCGTAGATGGAGCTGGCTTTACTCCTGCTTGTAGCATATCATACCAAGCGGAAAATAGCAACGGAAAAAAACGCGCTCTTTTTTTAGGCAAAACGCCCTATCTTCCCAGCTTGGCCAGCAGCGTGCTCCGCAGGTCCTCATACCCGGGCTTGCCCAGCAGCGCGAACATATTCTTTTTATAGGCCTCCACGCCCGGCTGGTCGAAGGGGTTCACGTCCAGCAGATAGCCGCTGAGCCCGCAGGCGTATTCAAAGAAGTAGATGAGTTGGCCCAGCGTCTCCTCGTTCAGCGCGCCGGCGTACAGGGTGATATTGGGCACGCCGCCCTCCACATGGGCCAGCAGCGTGCCGTCCATGGCCTGCTCGCGGATGAAGTCCATGCTCTTGCCGGTCAGGAAGTTCAGGCCGTCGCCGTCCGTCTCGTCGTAGGGCACGGGGTTCTCGTGCTGCGACGGACCGAAGCGCACCACCGTCTCAAAGAGGTGCCGCTCGCCCTGCTGGATATACTGGCCCATGGAGTGCAGATCGGCGGTGAACTCCACACTGGCGGGGAACAGGCCCTTGCCCTCCTTGCCCTCGGACTCGCCGTACAGCTGCTTCCACCACTCGGCCATAAACCG
>CAKTOK010000042.1 GCA_934589835.1 uncultured Oscillospiraceae bacterium
CCAGCAGTACCCGCAGCATCCGCAGCGCATAGTCCGTTTCCCTTGTGATGAGCATATCCCTGCATCTCCTTTTTTGGGTTATATACCCATTCTATCAATCTTGATAAAACTTGTCAAGATATTTTCAGAGAAATTGTGCCTCCATTCGGTCATATTCAGAAAAAACGCGCCTCCTTGCCATGCAAAATATTGACAGAGCAAGCCTCGGCGTGGAGAGCCATTACCCACGAGCAAGATCCTGCCCGCTGAAAAGCAGAGCGGCAGGACAGCAAACTGTCCCCCCGCCCATGGTTTAAGCTTCTGTTAGCCTGATGACTCAAAATGGATCGAGCTGCTTCGGCAATTCATTTTCTTCGGATGGAGCTGCCTGCACTTGCACGGCGACGCCCTCGCGGTTGTCGGCGGTGTCGCTCAGATGGCACTGCGCGGGGTCAATGTTCAAACACCCGACGAGCTTGCAGTAAATGACAAGGCGTTGGGTTTATTTTTGCTCGATCAGCTCGTCTAATACCTGCTTGTTGCTCCTACGGACAAGGCTCGCGGCAAAGCGGTTTTCATCGGCAGCGCGGTATCCGGCTGATGTAAATGAGTGGTTCCGACCTGATCTTCGTTATTTATGTCGTTTTTCGTTTGCTTTTGATGCTCCGATCTTTCGCCGTCAAAATCATTAAATCTTTGAGGTGAATACACACCGCGAGAGGTGGGCGTCAACCTGAAGAACGGCTACAACGGCGATCTTACCAGCCGCGAGGCCGGTTCCGTCGGCGGCCAGATGGTCAAGAAGATGATCGAGTCCTACGAGAAGAGTCTGTAAGGGCCCGTCTATACACGGCGAGGCGTCCCTCTGCGGAGGGGCGTCTCGCTTTTGTGGGAAATACAGGCAAGACCCCCTTGCAATTTACCGGTTGCCGTGTTATACTGCTGTCTGACAAGTATATACAGGACGGCGTGCCGGTCTTTTTGGAAGACTGGCGGCGGAATGGGGTGAGATGCCCCGCGAGACGGTCACTGTGAAGCCCGCACAGACGGGATAAGTCAGATACGAGATACGCTGTTCCTGGGCTCTCGCCACTCCCGAAGCCGAAGCAACAGGTGTATCACGCACGGTCTGCTTTGGCCGTGCGTTTTTGTTTTGTGTGCACGGTCGGGTCTGGCCGTGCGCCTTTTTGTTCCGCGGCCGAGGCGGCATTTGCCGCTGCTTTTCCATAAGCGGCGGGAGGAGGTGGGCTCCTCCCGCCGCGCCTCATGCACACAGGCCTCCACTGGCCTTTGCTGTTATATAGAGAAAATCACAAACGAGAAAGGAAGATCACATGAAAAGGAAACTGGTTTCCCTGCTGATGGCGCTGGTCCTGGCAGTCTCCCTGCTGCCGGTGAGCGCACTGGCGGCCGAGACGCCGGACTACGAGCTGCGCGTACTGACGTTTGAGGACGCGGACTACAAGGGCGGCGTCAACTTCGCCGGCGGAAGCAACTGGTCCAGCCTCATCGACGATCCGCAGTATGGCGGCAGAATGCTCTACGGCAGCGGCAGCGGCGTCTCCTCTCTGGAGGAGGCCTACACCTGGACCGATGCCGGCAACACCGAGCTGTCCAGCCGTCTGTGCAGCGGCTACGGCAGCTACTGCTACTGGAGCGGCGGTCACGCCATCTCCAACTATGTCTCCAGCAATTTCAGCAAATACGGCAACTTTAACAACCAGCTGACGGTATATCAGGCCGATGCGGATACCACCGTCAGCCGCGTGGGCGGCGGCCACAACGGCTCCGACAACTTTGCGGTACACTACGGCTACATGGACGGCTCCTCCTTCAACATGGCGGAGGAGCTGCCGGCCCTGACCTTTGCCGACGGCACGGCGCGGGTCATTGACCACATGTTCGTCAACAACATCTGCTACGCCGTGAACTGCTACATCGACGGCAACGGCCTCACCGCCAAGATCGGCCCCGACGACTGGGTGAAGCTGGTGGCCACCGGCTACAACGGTGCGAAGAAAACCGGCGAGACCTCCATCTACCTGTGCAACGGCCCCGACAATATCGTGCTGGACTGGACAAAGTTTGATCTGTCCGGTCTGGGCGCGGTGACGAAGGTGGAGTTCAACGTCACCGGCTCCAGCGACAACGGCTACGGCTTCTCCCAGCCCGCCTACTTCGCCTACGATGACGTGGCGGTGCGGTTCGAGAAGGCCCCCGAGCCTGCGCCCAACTACACCATGCGGGTGCTGACGTTTGAGGACGCGGACTACAAGGGCGGCGTCAACTTCGCCGGCGGGAGCAACTGGTCCAGCCTCATTGAGGACCCCCAGTACGGCGGCCCCATGCTCTATCCCGACGGCTACGGCACCACGGACGTCAGCAAGGCCTACACCTGGACCGATGCCGGCAATACCGAGCTGACCCACATGCTGCCGTACAGCTGGAACAACTACTGCTACTGGGGCGGCGGCCACGCCATCTCCCATTACGCCTCCGGCGAGGCGTCCAAGTACGGTGATTACAATCACCAGCTTACGGTCTATCAAAAGGACGTGACGGGTATCCAGACCTCCGGCGGCGGCCACAACGGCTCCGACAACTTTGCGGTGCATTTCGGTTATAAGGACGCTTCCGGCTATACGGACAGCCAGATCCTGCCCTCCTTCTCCTTTGCCGACGGCGTGGCGCGGGTCATTGACCACATGTACGTCAACAACGTCTGCTACGCCGTGAACTGCTACATCGACGGCAACGGCCTCACCGCCAAGATCGGCCCCGACGACTGGGTAAAGCTGACGGCCACCGGCTACAACGGTACGGAGAAGACCGGCGAGACCTCCATCTACCTGTGCAACGGCCCCGACAATATCGTGCTGGACTGGACAAAATTCGATCTGTCCGGTCTGGGCGCGGTGACGAAGGTGGAGTTCAACATCACCGGCTCCAGCGACAACGGCTACGGCTTCTCCCAGCCCGCCTACTTCGCCTACGATGACGTGGCGGTGCGGTTTGAGAACGATCCCACGCCCCCCGCCCCCGCCGGTCCCATCTCTGTGAAGACCGGTGACGGCGCCTGCGCCGTCACAGCGGTGGAGGGCCAGACCGGCCAGTACCGCGCGGTGGTCCCCTATGGCAGCGATGTGACCATTGAGGTGGCGGACGCCTCCTTCCTGATGGTCAGCGACGCCAAGTACGGCTATGTCAACGAGACGGGCGTCAACCCCTTCACCCTGACAGTCTCCGAGCTGGACGGCGTCACGCTGACTGCCAAGCAGGTGGCCAAGCTGGTGAAGTTCACCCCTGCGGCCAACAGCAAGATCGCCTATCTGTCCATCATGGACGTGACAGGCGGCACTTCCTATGAGCTGTTCGTTGAGATGACTGTGAAGGCAGTGCCTGCCACCGGCCTCACGCTGGATCAGAGCACTCTGACCCTGCACACCGGTGAGACGGCGGTGCTCACCGCCTCCGTGCAGCCGGAGAACACCACCGAGACAGTGGTGTGGACCTCCTCGGACGACACCGTGGCTACCGTCACGGACGGTAAGATCACCGCCCTGAAGGAGGGCGCGGCCACCATCACTGCCGCCTGCGGCAGTGTGAAGGCCTCCTGCGCCCTGACGGTGGAGAAGCCTGTGGCCGTCACCGGCGTAACGCTGGACAAGACGGCGCTCTCCCTGTTCGCCGGGGACACGGCGGTGCTCACCGCCTCTGTGGTCCCTGAAAATGCCGCCGACCAGACGGTGACATGGTCCTCCTCCGATGAGACCGTGGCCTCTGTCAAGGCCGGCACGGTGACCGCCGCTGCCGCGGGCAGCGCCGACATCACAGTGAAGACTGCGGACGGCAGCTTCACGGCCGTGTGCCGTCTGACGGTGCAGCCGGTCACAGCGCCCCAGCAGAAGGATGGCGTCTATCAGATCGGCAGCGCCGCGGAGCTGGCCTGGCTGGCCCGCGCCGTCAATGGCGGCGATACCGCCCTCTCCGCCGTGCTGACGGCGGACGTGGATCTGGGCGGCGCCCTCTGGACGCCCATCGGCACGCCCTCCGCCAAGTTCAGCGGCACGCTGGACGGTCAGGGCCATACCGTCAAGGGTCTGTCCATCGACCACAGCGCCGCCTCCGGTGAGCGCCTGTATCTGGGCCTGTTCGGCTATGCAGAGGGCGCCAAGACGCAGCACGCCGTCATCCGCGATCTGACGGTGTCGGGCAGCGTCAGCGCCCGCAGCGACAGCGCCATCTATACCGGCTATGTGGGCGGCGTCCTGGGCCGCGGCCAGTATGTGGATCTCTCCGGCATCGTGTCCCGCGTGACGGTGACGGCGGATGAGAACGTGGGCCGCGCCAGCAACGTGGGCGGCCTGGCGGGCTGCATCGTCAACAGCACCGTCGCCAAC
This sequence comes from uncultured Oscillospiraceae bacterium, assembly GCA_934589835.1. Taxonomy (GTDB): domain Bacteria; phylum Bacillota; class Clostridia; order Oscillospirales; family Oscillospiraceae; genus Vescimonas. The sequence goes on from CAKTOK010000042.1 coordinate 4,380, forward strand.
TGCGGCAACGAGGGCCGTGTCACCGGCTACAAGGACGTGGGCGGCCTCATCGGCTGGTTCTACGGCGACACCATGACCGGCTGCTACAACACCGGCGACGTGTCCGGCACGGGCGCCAACGACTTCGGCGGCATCACCGGCTACGCCAAGCAGGCCGTCATCAAGGATGTCTACAACACCGGCCATGTCACCGGCGGCAAGAACTACATCGGCGGTCTGGTGGGCCTGATGGAAAAGGCCACTCTGACCAACGGCTACAGCACCGGCACGGTAACCGCTCTGCAATCCGGCGGCGCGGCCGTGGGCGCGCTGGTAGGCGAGGCGGACACGGGCGAGAATCTCTACTATCTGGAAAGCGCCTTCGCCCAGGGCGTTGGCCGCGGCGACGGCGTAAAGGCCGAGGCCAAGAGTGCGGAGGAGCTGCGCGCCGCAGCGCTGCTGACCGCGCTGGGCCGCGGCTTCAAGAAGGATCTGGGCAGCATCAACGGGCGCCTGCCCGTGCTGGCATGGCAGACGTCTGAATGCCCCTCCCACTACGGCGGCACGGCCACCTGCCGCAAGGGCGCCGTCTGCGACAACTGCGGCGTGGAATACACCGCCGCGGATCCCGCCAACCACACCGGCGCCCCTGTCTGGACCCAGACAGCCTCCGCCCATGAGAAGGTCTACGACTGCTGCGGCGCGGTAGTGACCGCCAGCGCCGCCCACAGCTGGCAGAAGGGCGTATGCACCGTGTGCGGCTACACCTGCCTGCACAGCTGGGATGACGGCGTGGTGACCACCCAGCCCACTCTTCACGCAGAGGGCGTCCGGACCTACGCCTGCGCCCTGTGCGGCAGCACGCGGACCGCGTCTGTGCCCAAGCTGACACAGGCCGAGGCGGATCAGGCTGCGGCGGACGCCGTTACCGAGCAGATCAATGCCATCGGCACAGTCACAAAGAGCAGTAAGGCCCAGATCAGGGCGGCCTCTAAGGCCTACACCGGCCTGACCGACGCACAGCGCGCACGGATCCCCGCCAGCGTGGTCAAGACCCTGACCGACGCGGAAGCGGCCTACGCCGCGCTGACCGGCCATACCGGCTCCGGCAGCGCCGCCGCTGCCGCCAAGCCGGCCCAAGCCAGCCGCACCGGCGATGCGGGCATCGCTGTCTATGCGGCCATGAGCCTGCTGTCCGTCACCGGCGGCGCATGGATCATCGGCAGCAAGCGTAAGACCCGCTGAAGCCCGTAAAGACGTCCAATACCGCGAAGCGCCCCTCCATTGGGAGGGGCGCTTTTTCGTGTTCGGGCCTCCGCTGCTTTTCCGCTTTTGTTGATAGTAATTCTGATATCCCATATCATAATTTATGGCTTTACTTTTCTCGTTAAATATCCTACGATACAGGCACAGTAAAAAATACCTTTAAGGAGGAACATACCATGAAGAACATCAATCTCTACATCCTGACCGCCATTGTCTCCCTCGTCATGGTCATCGCCACCGCCTTCCTGATGACCGCCGCCGATGCGCCCATCCGTCAGGCCGGCTCGTATCTGCCCATGATCTTCGGCGCGCTGGCTACCTGGAGTACCGGTAAGGCCGGCCTTCTGGAGATGGACTATGAGGAGCGCACCGCCCGCCGCAGCGCGCACGCCGCCTGACCGCACGCTGTCTCCCTGTTTTCCTTCCTATTTTTCCCTCCCCTACAAAAGAGAGAGACCCGCTGGCGCGGGTCTCTCTCTTTTGCGGCTTCTGCGGAAGCGCCGTCTGCCGGAGAACAGCCGCTAAGCTCAGCTGCCTTTTATTCCAATCCTCCCAGCAGGAGATACGTTCCCGCCAACAGCAGCAGCGGCTCCGCCTCATAGCGGCACCATGCCGCCGGCAGCGGGATCTCCTGCGGCTCAATGAGCCTGCCGTCCGGCGCTGTCAGCTGCCGCTGGACGCACAGCACACCCCGCTGCGACAGGCTGGACAGCGTCAGGCTGCTCTGAGGCGACAGGCCGCAGGACACCACCTGTCCGGCCCGCAGCGGCTCCGTCCACGCATCCTGCGGCAGCAGCAGCGTCCGGCACAGCGGCGCTCGCCCCTGCGATGCCAGCCGCCGTGCCCCGTCCTGATCCAGCACCAGCAGACCGGCGCAGTCTGCGGCGTCCGCCCCGTTCTCCAGCCGGCGCACCTCCGGCGGCAGCACCCGCTGCCACGCGGCGCCGCTGCTGCGGTAAAAGCCGTGGTCCGCCATGTCCCTCACCTCCCGCTTAGTCTGCCGCGCCGCCGGTTTCTTATGCGTCCGGTGTTTTTTTGCTGTGCTTTTCCGCAAAAGTGTGATATACTGACAGCGCACCGGCCGACAAGGGCTCATCCTTGCCGGTCAGAGGTACTACAAAGCAAGGAGGCATCCCCATGCAGCTGCGCGCCCATCTCCGCACCGTGAACCGCCACCGCCGTTTGGTCCGGACCTATTGCCTGAAGCTGGGTCTGGTGTGGCAGGGCCTGACCCATGATCTCTCCAAATACAGCCCCACGGAATTCTGGCGCGGCTGCAAATACTATCAGGGCTGGCGCAGCCCCAACGATCAGGAGCGTCTGGAGAACGGCGTCAGTCTGGCGTGGCTCCACCACAAGGGCCGCAACCGCCATCACTTCGAGTACTGGATCGATTACTGCCGCCGCGAGGACGGCACCATCTATATCGGCGGCTGCAAGATGCCGAAGAAATATGTGGCCGAGATGTTCTGCGACCGCATCGCCGCCTGCCGCGTCTATCAGGGCAGCCAGTACACCGACGCCTCGCCCTACGACTATTACCAGCGCTCCAAGGACCTGAGCCGCACCGATGCCAGCCGCTTCATGCACCCCGACACGGCGGCCCTGCTGGACCGCTGGCTCCTGCTGCTGAAGGAGGAGGGTGAGGACGAGGCCTTCGCCCGCATCCGCCGCGAGCTGCGGGACAGTGCCTACTGACATCCAGCGCGCCCATTGTTAAGAAGAAAACAACTATTTTGCATCTTATCCTTGCTTTTCCCCACCTTTTGATATACAATACTTTGGAATATTCACATGAGAGGTTATCAACAACATGACCCATCCCTATAAAACCCGGGAGGGCGGCGCCACCGTCACGGTCTTCGTCCCCTACGACTGTCAGAATCACTGTCCCTTCTGCATCAACAAAAAGGAATACGCGGACTGCTCCGGCTTCAGTCTGGAGAAGATCATCGCCAGCATCCGCACCATGGACGCCATCACCCCCCGCTGCGACTTCGTATTCACCGGCGGCGAGCCGCTGGCCGACCTGAACGCGCTCCAGCAGATGCTGGACGCCATCCCCACTACCCATAAGGTGTATATCAACACCACCTTCCCCGCGCAGGAGCACACCAGCTTCGAGGAGATGCTGGCCTTTACGGAGCGGAACAAGGGCAAGATCACCTGCATGAACATCTCCCGCCATCTGGTCCATTATGTGGAGGAGAGCCCTGACGAGATTCTGGGGAAGATCGCCTGCCCCACCCGCATCAACTGCGTGCTGTACAAGAATTATCCGGCGGACAGGCTCATCGCCTATGTGGAGCGTTTCCTGCCCTACCGCATTCCCATCCAGTTTCGCTACGACTATACGGAGACCACGCCGGAGAATCTGTACGAGCAGGACAATGACCGCATCCTGCAGGATCTGAAGCGCCTGTTCACCTACAAGGGTCTGGACGGCTGCCGGATGCGTAACGGCTTCCACTTCGCCTACAAGGGACTGCACATGACGTACCACAAGACCCTGCCCTACTCCACCATCGAGGAAACGGGCGCGGACGGCGTGACCTACGACATCCTCTACGACATCCTTATCAAGCAGAACGGCGATATCCACAGCGACTGGACCGGCGTGAAGATGGACGTGGACGCCTACCGCAGGGTGGTGTTTGAGCCTTACGATCTGCGGGTGCTGGAGGGCACCGTGGACTTCTGAGAGAAGCGCGGACATTTCCGGATACAAAAAGACGAGGCCGAGGGCCTCGTCTTTTCTTATTGCAGGTTCAGCTTGAACAGGTTGCCGTCGGCGGCGAAGTTGGCGATCTCGTACAGCACCAGAATGTCGTCGGCCTCGTCGGCCAGCGGCTGCAGCTTCTCCCGGCAGTACCGCAGGTCCACCATGGTGATGGTCTCGTAGTCCCCCGTCAGGAACGGCACGAAGCAGTTGGCGAAGGAATCCTTGATGAGCAGCAGGTGCTTCCCGTTCTCCGTGCCGGTGCGGATCACCGCCTTGGCGTAGTTGCCGCCCAGAAACAGCTCGTACTTGTCCTTCTTCTCCAGCGCCGTCTCATCGTACAGCGTATCCGTCTCCGTGCCGTCGCAGTCGGCGGACACGATGGTGATGTCGGGGCAGTAGTCCACGGTGTCATACACGCTGTCCGGCAGCAGCACCTTGGAATACAGCGTGCCGCGGAAGCGATCGGTGGCCCGGGTCAGTTCGTAGCTGCGGGCCGTGCGGCCGGTGGCCTCCGCCCACAGGCCGTAGGCCGCCAGCGCTCCCTCCGTGGTCCAGTGATGATCCGTGTGGTAGTAGGGGTCTGCCACGGCGGCCAGCGCGTCCCGCGCATCGAGGAATGCCGCCCCCAGCCGCTCCTCCAGCAGATCGAAGGCCCGCCCCCCGTCGTAGTAGGGAGCGTTTTTCGGCAGGTATTCGCCCAGCACGCCGGCAGGGCTGGGCACGATCAGCGCCGTGCAGCTCTGATCCCCGTTGGCGGCAAAGAACGTCTCCACCGCCGCCAGATTCTTTTCATAGTTGTCCCAGTTGAACGTATCGTCCGTGACCTTGGTGAAGTACCGCCCGTCTGCGCCCAGATAGATACCGCTGATGTCCTGCCGCCCCTCCAGCCGCTGGAGGACGGACCGCGCGCCGGTCCAGAAATCCCGCAGCAGGATCTGGTCGCTGGTATAGTTTTCCATCTCCGTCATGAACTTGCCGGACAGCACGCTGTCCGCCGACAGCTTGGGCGTCGTCTGGAGATAGCGGTTCTCATTTTCGGAAAAGGCGCGGTCCGGCGTAAAGAAGAAGCTGCCCACGGACAGCGCCAGCAGGATCACACAGATGGCCGACAGGGGGGCCAGACTATTTCGTTTCATCCGCCGCCCTCCTTAAAACCTGAAGTACAGAAACGGGTTGTAGCTGTCGCCCACCAGAAACGCCATGGACGCCAGCAGCACCAGCACCAGCCACACGGTGCGCGCCGCGCCGGACACGGCGGGGGACAGCGTTCCCTCCCACCGGTCCCACAGCCGCTTGGGCAGGGACGTACAGCCGATGACCGCCAGCACCAGCACCAGCCAGAAGCTGTGCAGCAGATAGGCGCTGGTGCCGTCGAACAGCGTACCGGAGAACATATGGCCCAGATAGGCCCCCAGCTGGCCGAAGTCCGTGATGGCAAACAGCACCCATCCCAGAACGAAGCACAGGCAGGTGTAGGTATGCCCCACCCAGCGGGGGGCGCGGTCCAGCCACTGCAGCAGGAACGTCTTCTCCAGCAGCAGCAGCGCCGCGTAGTACACGCCCCACAGCACGAAGTTCCAGCTGGCCCCGTGCCACAGGCCCGTCAGGAACCAGACGATGGCGATGTTCAGCAGCTGGCGGCCCAGCCCCTTGCGGTTGCCGCCCAGCGGGATATACACATACTCGCGGAACCATGTGGACAGGCTGATGTGCCAGCGCCGCCAGAACTCCGTGACCGTGCGGGACTCATAGGGATAGTTGAAGTTCTCCAGAAACCGGAAGCCGAACAGGCGGCCCAGGCCGATGGCCATGTCTGAATAGCCGGAGAAGTCGAAATAGATCTGGAACGTGAAGGCCAGTGCCCCCAGCCATGCCGTGACCACAGAGGGTGCGGACATGGCGGCGATCTCCTCCCACACGGCGCCCATCTGGTTGGCCAGCAGCACCTTCTTGCCAAGGCCGATGACGAACCGCTGCATGCCGGCGCTGGCGCCGGACAGCGACTCGCGGTGCCGGTTCTCCAGATCGTCCGCCACCGTCTTGTACTGCACGATGGGACCCGCGATCAGCTGGGGAAACAGCGTCACATAGGCGCTGAAGTCGATGATGTTCCGCTGGGGCGGCACCACGCCGCGATACACGTCGATGGTGTAGCTCATGGTCTGGAACGTGTAGAACGAGATGCCGATGGGCAGCAGCAGCCCCAGCGTGGGGATGGCCGTTCCCAGCAGGCCGTTGAGGTTTGTGATGGCGAAATCCGTATACTTGAAGAATCCCAGAATGCCCAGATTCCCCACCACGGACACGATCAGCACCGCCTTGGCGCCCCCGGGCTTCCCTACGGCGCGGAAATGGCCGATGGCCAGTCCGTTGCAGTAGTCGAACACCGTGGAAAACAGCATGATGAGGATATACTTCGGCTCGCCCCAGCCGTAAAACAGCAGGCTGAACAGCAAAAGCAGCGCATTTCGCAGCTTCCGCGGGCAGACGAAATAGAGGATACCCACCAGCGGCAGAAACGCCAGCAGGAACGTGGTGCTGCTAAAGACCATGAATCGGCTCCTTTGTTCGATGAAAGATTCGGCATGACTGAAAAATGGGGCAGGCTCCCCTGCCCCATTCCGTTGGCGCGCTTACTTGACGCCCGCCAGCTTGCCCATCTGATAGCTGCCGCGGATGGCGGACAGATTGTTGACGAAGATCACGTCGGTAACGCGGTTCGTTTTGGCAAAGTCGGTGACGCTGCCGGTATAGTAGCGGTAGTCGATGACATACACCGTCTGGTAGTGATCCACCAGCAGCGGCACGAAGGCGTTGCCAAAGGACTCCTTCACCACCACGCAGCTGGATCCGTCGGACAGATCGGGGTTCTCGATGACGGTGTAGGGGTTGTCGCCCATGATGAACGTGCCGTACTTCAATCCGGCGTCGGCACTGGACTCGTCGTAAATGACCTTACCGGCGGTGAGGTCGCTCTCCGACTTGCCGTACCGCATACGCGCCTCGGTGCTGATGGGATGGTACGCCGTGACGGTATCGGGATTGGCGGCCATGGCGGCAGGCTTGCCGCCATCGTTATAGAACGAGCCGAGGAAGCCGTCGAACTGGCTGACCTCATACTCCGTCAGGCTGTGGGGCGTGATGCCCTTGGCCGCGCAGAACTGCACATAGGCGTAGTACGCGCCCAGCCCCGTCCAGTGGTGATCGGTGCGGAAGTAGATGTACTCACCCCGATGCGCCATCAGCGCGTCATGAAGCGGTACCGTCTTTACAGTATTGCCCATAGCGGCCAGAATATCCTTCTCCGCTTGGGCCTGATCGCTGCCGGGGATATCGCTGTACAGCGCGTCCGGCAGGGTGATACCGCTGGACAGCGGCACCGCCAGGGTATACACAGTGCTGATGCCGGACAGCTGGTCCGCCACGGATGTCACGATATCCGCATAGCTTTTGGCCAAGCTGTCCACATAGTTGTACATCTCAAAGCCGGCGTCGCCCACCACATATACGCCGCCGGACTGATAGGGCGTGGCATCCGTGGTGATGGTCTCCACCGTGGTCTTGCCGCCGGTGGTCTGTCCCGCCGTGCCGTCGTCCGGCGGAGCAGCGCCGTCCGTGCCGTCGCCGGTATTGTCCGGTGTATCGGGCTGCACAATGGCATCCTTGTCCGGTGCGGGGTCTGGCTTGTCCCCTTTGAACACGTCCGTAAAGATGGCCAGCGCACCCAGCACCAGCGCCGCCAGCACGATCACCAGCAGCAGAATGGGCAGCGGGTTCCGGCGCCGCCGGTAGCGGCGGCCGCTGTATGCACGGCGGGCACTCATTTCACATACTCCTTAATGACGCTGCGGGCCGTATCGGTGTCAGACGTGACGCACAGCACTACGCAGGTGCCGTAGGTCTCAAAGATCGCGCCGTTGATGCGCTCCACCTCAGCCGGCAGATACCGTTCCATTTCGGTCTTCTGACTGTCCAGAAAATCCTGCATGGACGCGCGCAGCGCAGCGGCGGACGTGCCGTCGTAGCATTCCACCACGAAGACCTCCTCCGCGGTGGAGCCTGCGGACATATAGGCCGCTGCCTCGCACTTGGCGGGCAGCTGGAAGTAGTAGCCCAGCTCGTCCTCGGAAACGGCGGTCAGCTCAGAATCGAAGGACACCTTGTCCACCAGCTCCTTGGCCAGTCCGTTGGCGTCCACCGTGGTGTCCTTTGCGCCGCAGGCGGTCAGCGCCAGCACGGCCATGACCGTGAGCAGCAGGGACATGATACGTTTCATAGTAATCTCCTCAAATCATTTTGTGTAGGCGGAGGGGGACGAACCTCTCCATTGGGGGTATTATAGTACAAACTCGCCGGAAGATAAAGAGTCAATTTATCACAAAGCAGTTAATTTTCCGAAAAGCCTGACGCACCCACATCCTTTTTGACGGCGCGGCACACCGCCGCGTTCCGCCGCCGCAGTTTTTTTGCAGCGCACTCTCCTCCGCCGCGCCGCCGTGTCCGCGCCATGCCCGCCCCCTTTTTCTCCCCCCTTTACAAATGCCCGTTTTTTGATATAATAATAGAACTATGGAATTTTCAGGTATAAGGAGATACGATATATGGCCGTGATCGAATACGATGACTATAAGCAGAAGCTGCTGGCGCTGGAGCCCACGCTGGGCGATCTGGAAAAGGCGTTGGGCATCCCCAAGGCTCGGGAGGAGCTGGCCGCTCTCCAGAAGGAGACGGAGCAGGACGGCTTCTGGAACGATCTGGAGCGCAGCCAGAAGGTGAGCCAGCAGGTGAAGCGTCTGGAGAACAAGATCAAAAAGCACGACAAGCTGGTGTCCGAATGGGAGGATACCCTGACCCTCTGCGAAATGGCGCAGGAGGAGGACGATCCCTCCCAGCTGGACGACGTGGCGGCCGGCTACAACACGCTGGAAAAGGAGATCAGTGAGCGCCGTCTGGCCGCCCTGCTGTCCGGTGAGTATGACGGCAACAACGCCATCCTCACGTTCCATGCCGGCGCAGGCGGCACCGAGGCGCAGGACTGGACGGAGATGCTGTACCGGATGTACACCCGCTGGGCCGAGCGCCACGGCTACACCTATCAGCTCATGGACTACGAGGCCGGCGACGAGGCGGGCATCAAGTC
>CAKTOK010000043.1 GCA_934589835.1 uncultured Oscillospiraceae bacterium
GTATAGGCGCCACCGGCGGCAACTGCCACGATATCTGTCCACTCGAATACATCGCATTGACCGTACTCATTGTAACCACAGGCCACCACCGTACCATCGAATCTCAGCCCGACCGTATAGGCGCCACCGGCGGCAACTGCCACGATATCTGTCCACTCGAATACATCGCATTGACCGTACTCATTGTAACCGCAGGCCACCACCGTACCATCGGATCTCAGCCCGACCGTATAGGCGCCACCGGCGGCAACTGCCACGATATCTTTCCAGCCGGATACATCGCATTGACCGCTCACATTCTGTCCGCAAGCCACCACCGTACCATCGGATTTCAGTCCGACCGTATGGGCATTACCGGCGGCAACTGCCACGATATCTTTCCAGCCGGATACATTGCATTGACCGTCATCATTTTTTCCGCAGGCCAGCACTGTGCCGTCCACCCGAAAACCTATTGTGCGTGCCGAGCCGCAGACGACCATGCTTGACGTGTGGCAGTGATGGTATACCCATCGCTTCTCCAGCATCTTTTCCTGTAGTTCCTTTTTGTGGCGTGCTTCTTCTTCCCTGCGGCGGTTTGCTTCCTCTTGGCGGAGTGCTTCTTCTTCCCTGCGGCGGTTTGCTTCCTCTTGGCGGAGTGCTTCTTCTTCCCTGCGGCGGTTTGCTTCCTCTTGGCGGCGTGCTGCTTCTTCTTGTACACTTACCTCGTGCTTAAAAATATCATGAATATTTTTGATAAGATACTTTCTTTGTGCGGCATCATATATTTTCTTTAGTTCCAACTGTTCAGCTTCGTTGGCAAAGCACATAGCCCGGTCAAAGTCCTTAAAGGTATCCAGTCGGACAATTACTGTATCCAGCGTGGCAACAGACGGCAGGTGCAGCGTGGCAAGCACATTTCCGAGATATGCGCGGCTGTTGCGTGGATCAATATCAAGCACACGCTCAAAGTACTCGTGCGCCTTTTGATAATCTTCGTCCTCCAGAAACATCCACGCCCGATCTAACAGGGAATCCGCTGTAGCATTTACCGGTGCATTCACCGCCGCGGGCGCAGGCGCAGCGCCCGCACCTTTCCCCATGATCTTATCCACACCCCGCAGGAGATCCTGCATCGCGCCTACCTTGCCCATGTCCTGCGCCTGCAACTTGGCGAACTCCTTGGGCATATCGTAGGCGTCGATACCCTTGTAGCAGGGGATCAGGTGCTTGCTCTTGTCCTTGGTCATCAGCTGCAAAAAGCGGCTCCACTCGTTTTTCACCCACACGGCGTTGTAATATTCATAGTCCGTGCCGAAGGCCAGCATGATCTTGGCGGAGTGCAGCGCGGCAAAGATGTACGGCTCATACTCCGTGCCCAGCTTGTCCTCCAGCGAAATGCGGCTGAAAAACACCCGGTAACCTTTCTCCGTCAGCGCGTCGTACACATCCTGCGCGATGACGCTGTCCACGGTGCGCTGTCCATCCTCGGCAGTCTCCTTGTAGCAGATGAAAATATCGTAGGGCGGCTCCTTGCCGGACACCTCCACGATGCCCCGGCGCAGCTCCTCAATGGCCTTGGCCTCGTCCCGGTAGACACGCCGCGCCACGGCGTCGGCGTTCTCCAGCGCCTGCTCGAAGTCGTTGTCTTCCATCACGCTGTCAAAGCTGGAGCGGTGGCAGGTGGGAATTTTCTTCCCCGTGGTGGGATCGTCCACGTACTCAATGCCGTAGCGGCACAGCACAAGGCCCCAGTAGGCCTCGGCCTCCGTGGGGAAGTCCGCCACGATGCTCTCATACACACCGGCAGCCTTGTCGAACTCACAGGCGAGGCGCAGCCGGTTGGCACGGGCGAACAGTGTCAGCTTTTTCTCATTGTCAGCGGCGGGTACCGTCTGCTGAGAACCACAGTATTCGCACACGGCGACGCTGCTGCCCTCGATCAGCTCCAGATCTCCACCACACATTTTGCATTTGATAACAGACATGCTCTATCTCCCCTCGTTTATTTCTGTGGACGGTCAGTTCCGTCCTGTCGTTCCGATACTTCCATGTGTTCTAATGCGAACTCAAAGCACTTCACCATGATCTCGTTGCGGGTGCAGCCCACATACTTGGCGATTGCGTCAATATCCCGGAGCATATCCTTGGGCAGACGCATGGAGATCACGGCGGATTCCTCCGTATACTTCTTCGGCCGGATGATCAATTTTGGCACAGCCATAGCAACACCTCCCGGGTGGCCGAAATTACGCATATTGATTATACTACGATTGTATTCTGCTGACAATATGCGCGGAGCATAGGGTGGCGAATAATGGGAAAATTCGGCGAATGATACATAAAATCCACTCTAATTTGTGCATATTTAACGCCATGCGTCCGGAGCCGAATTGACGATAAGAAAGAACGGCACGAAGGGTACCCTTCGTGCCGTTCGCAGTTTTGCATTTTCTGATTTGCGTTTGTTCTTACATTTTGTCTCTGTTTACAAAATCTTCCCTAATAACCTTCAGAGCGTCTTTCTCGGAGAGTTTTCCTGCAAGGTACGCATCCCGGGCCTCCGTTGCATTTTCCAACCACTCATAATACTCCGCATAGCTCAGATCTCTTTTGGATGCCTTTTTATTCGGATCCAGCGCACGCTCATAGCGTTTGTACATTCGCTGCTTTGCACGGTCAAATTCCTCCACGACCTTTTTATTCTGCGCCTGCAGCTTATGCTTCAATGCAGGACCCAAATCCTTGCATGTTTTATCGTCCTTCAGCACTCTGTCGCAATACAAGGTTTTCTTGGCGGTCTTTGGAATGAAGTATCTGCCGCAGCATTCACACAGCGCTACGCGCGGTTCGGCAGCGATAAAGTGGAGTACCAGAAACGTGTAGTAGTCAGCCGCAGAACGGAACAGATACTCAGGGGTATGCAGATTTGAAAAGCTGGAAATCTGTGTGAATTCTACCTCCTGCAAGCTCCGGTATTTCTTGTCCAGATCGACGGGGACATGGAAGCGCATATCCCGCAGGATATTGTTCACAGAGAATTGTGTAAGCATCACCGCAGACAATTCTGAAATGATTTTCTCCACGGCAGTCACGGGGTATGTGTCGCTCCCGTCAGCAGTGGGGATTCGGTCTTCCATGATGGTTCTCGTAAGCGTTCCATATAGGGGATCGTTTTCTTCAAACTCCTCGATCAAATCCTGCACCGTATCCTGTATAAACTCAAATACGCGCATATCGACGGTATCCTTCCCGTCGCCGTCCTGCGTGACCAGATATGCAGCGGACAGCCGGATGCGATCTACGATAAAGGCATAGAAATCAAAAATGAGTTCAGAGAACAGGATGACCTCGTCATTCAGCGTTGTCGCCTCCAATTCTGTCTCGCCGGATACGGAAACCAACGTGCGTTTCAGACTTCCGTCGTCGCCCAGCGTGACATACAGGCCGAGTTTTCTCTCCATTGGCGTACCTTCCCATTTTGTCCACAAGTGATCTTTCTCCGCAGCGAAGGAAGATCACTTTTTCATGTATAGCGTCCTGCATTCATTATACCATGAACACACTGGGTCGTACAGAAAAATAAACTTTAGATTGGAGATGATATGCATGACGCATCAACAACTGCAAACCATCGACGCGGACACGCTGCTGTCCACTACATTGCCGCCCACACGGTTCATCATAGACCGGCTGCTGCCGCAGGGGTTACACATCCTTGCCGGAGCACCGAAGGTGGGCAAATCGTGGCTGGCTCTATGGCTGTGTCTGCAAGTGGCGCAGGGAACAAGCGTGTGGGACTTCCCGACCCATAGAGGCACTGTGCTCTACCTCTGCCTGGAGGACAGCCTCACCCGTATCCAAAGCCGCCTGTTTCAGATCACCGACGACGCGCCGGAGGCACTGCGCTTTGCCACCATCGCCGCAGGCATCGGCGAGGGGCTGGAGGAGCAGCTCACCAACTTTCTTACGCAGCACCCCGACACCTCGCTGGTGGTCATCGACACATTACAGCGCATCCGCACCGGCAGCGACAGCGGCAATCCCTACGCCAACGACTACCGTGACATCTCTGTACTGAAGGCGTTGGCGGACAAGCACCACATCGCCATCCTGCTCATTCACCACCTCCGTAAGATGAACGATGACGATCCCATGAACATGATCTCCGGCACAACGGGCATCAGCGGAGCGACAGACAGCAACTTCGTGCTAAAGGAACGCAGGCGCGGCAGCGGCGAAGCCACCCTGTACTGCACCGGACGGGACATAGAATACCGCGAGCTGCCGCTGGTATTCGATAAGAGCGGCTACACATGGCGGCTGACAGAGCTGGTGGAGGGGGAGTGCATTTCTATCGACCCGGAGGCAATTTCCCTCTCTGTCTTTCTGCGGGGGCTGGGCAGCTTTGAGGGAACGGCTACAGAGTTGAGTGTGCTGCTGGAAGCAAAGACAGGGGAGAGGCTAACGCCCAGTGTGCTGTCCAAACGGCTGGTGAAATATGCGGAGGTGCTGGAACAGAACGGTATCCGCGTGGTCAGCGAACGCACACGGACAACGCGGATGCTGAGTATCCTTTGCCTTCCGTGTGACGGGAGTGACGGCAGTGACGGGAAAAACTGATATGGTGCCTGTGTTGAATTTGCCGTCACACCTGTCACAGCCGTCACGGAGCGAAAATGTACCGATTTTTGACAGCGGCACACGATGCTATTTCACTCCAAAAAATCACGATTTTGGAGCAAACCCGGAGAAGGAAAAGGGAAATTCACAGCCACACCGCGCCTCGCGCCCTTTGCCCGCCGTGTTGCCGCCTGTGGGCCGGTGTGTGGCCTCGCAGGGCGGAGGTAGGGTACGGATACCACCCGGCCCATTTGGGCGCGTGTTGGGGAGCCTTTCGGTGCGCCGAAAGCGAAGCAGGAGAAAGGGGCGGCGTCGTGGATGCCCCCGCCCCGGTCACTTCTGCCCGCAGTGCGGGCAGTTGCGCCGTTCCACCACCGGCGTCGTAGAAGGGAATTTTCGGCGGGCAGTGGGGTCGAGAACAGAAAAAATCCCGCAGTTACGGGAAAAGCTGCGGGGTCGCGGCAAAAATTCAAGGAGGAAAGCCAAGATGACAAATAGCAAGGAAAAGTACGCTTTTTGGCTTACGCCGGAAGCGAAGAAAATGATAGAAATAAACGCGCCGCTGGCTAACTGCGGCAGCCAAAGTGATTTCGTGGAGAAGGCGGTTCGGTTCTATGACGGCTACCTGAAGGTGCAGAACGCCGGAGCGTTCCTGCCCCACGCAGTGGCTGATGTGCTGGAAGGTACGCTGGGCATGTTCGCAAACCGCATGGCCAAGCTGCTGTTTAACCTGACCGTGGAGCACAACATCACCAACCACCTGCTGGCGGCAGACGTGGACATGACACGCGAGGAGTACAACAAGCTGCGCGGCGGAAGCGTCCGCGAGGTCACCAGCACACGCGGCACGATCTCACTGCGGGATGTGATCAGCGACTCACAAGAGTGACGATTGGAGGTGCATCATGTTTCTATACGAGGGAGACTGTTTAAAAAATGTGACTGTCATTCGAGGCGTCCGATATGTGACAGTCAGTCACTACAGCGGTAACAAAGATGTCTGTGACAAGCTGGGAGAGCTGCTCACCGATGCCTTTCGTTCATGCGATCTGCACGAAGTTACGAATGCTTCTTCGTCAGATGTGGATATAGCTATTGACGGAGACTAAGGGTATTGTGTGTGGCGAAAGGAGTGAAAGCTATGGAAGAAAAAGCGGCGGTCTACTGTCGGCTTAGTCAAGACGATGGCAGCGTGGGCGAATCCGGCAGCATTCAGACACAGCGCACATTGCTGACACAATACTGTAAAGAACAGCATATCAGCATTGCGGACTACTACTGTGATGACGGCTGGAGTGGTACAAACTTTGAGCGTCCGGAGTTCCAGCGTATGTTGGAGGACATCGAAAGCGGAAAAGTAACCACGGTCATTGTGAAAGACCTGTCCCGCTTCGGCAGAGAATACGCACAGATGGGTATGTACATTGAACACTACTTCGAGCAGAAAAATGTTCGCTTCATCTCGGTGGCGGAGAGCATTGACTCCGCAAAAGGGCTGGACAATCTGGTGCTGCCCTTCACCAATGTTATCAACTCGTTCTATGCGCGGCAGGCATCCACCAAAACAAGAGCCGCGCACCAGGCCAGAGCAAGAAGCGGAATGTTTATGGGCAGCCGTGCGCCGTTCGGCTATCAGAAAGACCCTAATGACCGTCACCACCTGATCGTTGACCCACCGGCAGCGGATGTGGTGCGGGACATCTTCCGTATGTTCGCTGACGGCATCGGCTATGTGCGGATGACAAAGATCCTGCGGGAAAAGGGAGTTCTCAATCCGCAGGCCTACTTCAACCAAAACAATCCGAATTACTATAAGAGTGACTACTGGCGCAAGCCCTTTGACTGGCACGCCAGCTCCATCCGCACCATCCTCGAGAACCCGGTGTATCTGGGAAAGGTGGTTTTCGGCCGCAGCAAGACAAAGGGCCTCTTCGACAAACGGCGTGTGGAAACGGACGAGTCCGAGTGGATCGTAGTGGACAACACGCACGAGGCGTTGATCACACAGGAGCTGTGGGACACAGTGCATCAGATGATGCGCGCCAAGCGGCGCGAAAATGCCAGCGGCGAGGTGCAGCCCTTCGCAGGACTGGTGAAGTGCGCGGATTGCGGCTCGTCGCTGAATGCCAGCTACGATAAACGCAAGGGGCGATATACGGGCTTCTCCTGCTGGGTGTACAAAAACTACGGGAAATCCCGCTGCACCTCCCACGCCATCGGATGGAAAACACTGAACCAACTGGTGCTGGAGGATATTCGGCGCAATGCGGTGGAGGCGCGGCGGTCAGCATAGGATTACATGGAGATGCTGGTCTCGCTCCACACGGAGAAGCAAAAGGCGGAGGTCGACCGATACAAGCGGGAGCTGAAACGGGTGGACAAGCGTATCGGTGAGTTGTCCAAGATCCTGAACAAGCTCTATGAGGATGCGGCATTAGAGAAGATCAGCGAGGAACGGTATCAGGCCATGGCTCCGAAATACGAACGGGAGCAGGCCGCCCTCCAAGGGCAGCGGGAGGAATTGGCAGCAGAGATTTCTAAGAGTGATAAGGTCTACGAGAATATCGAACAGTTCCTGCCCCTCATCTGGAAATACACCGGCATCACTGAGTTGACGCCCTACATCCTTAACGAACTGATCGAGAGGATCGTGGTACATGAAAAGGTAGTCGGGCCAGATGGTGTCAAGACCCAGCAGGTGGACATCTACTACAAATTCGTCGGCTGCATCAACCAACGTCGTAATGGCGGCTGCACCGGCGAGGTGATCAAGGCGGATGAGGCACAGCCGGAAAGCCGACCGGCATAAAGAAAACGGAGTACCGGCAAACGCCGGTACTCCGTTTTCTTCGATTTGTTCATTCACCCTTACCCACAACCACCGGTCGCCGGTTCGAATCCGGCCACAAGCTCCAGACTCCTCGCGGATGACGCGAGGAGTTTTTCTATGTGCAAGAACACTGACGAGAGATCTATATTGGATACTTGGCGAGGAGCCAGATAAATCGTGCCAGGAGCAGGCAAAAAGAGACACGGGGGCCGTGTCTCTTTTTGCCTTTTTTTCAGTCCCAATAGAGATTGGGGCAGTACAGGGGGTTGTAAAAGCCCCATGGGGTGGACATCAGCTGGCTGTCCAGTCCGGCGTCCAGCACCGCGCCGTACAGCAGCCCCGTGGCGTCGTAGACCTCCACCAGTACCTGATTGCCGCCGCTGGTGCTGCTGGCCAGCGCCAGCTTCCCGTCGTGATACACCATGGGCAGCAGGGCGAGGTTGGCGAAGAAGCCGCGGGAGTAGTTGACGCCGTACCACCAGCGGTCCTCGTTATACGCAATGGGCGTGTCGCTCCACGCCATGCCGTTCTCATCGGAGTCCGGCCACAGCAGCGTGGTGGAAAAGTCCACGGCCCAGCCGCCGCCGCTGGGGCGCAGCACCGTCAGTGTATTGTTGATGCAGCACACCAGCAGCCCCTCCCGGGAGTTGTAGGACGGCTCGGCGTAGACCTCCAGCGCCCCCGTAATGAGCTCGCCGGACGGCTGCATCCCGTCCGTCACATGGATGGACTCCGCCGTCTGATCGAGGGAGATGGTCTGCCTGCACCGGAAGGTGTCCGCGTCCAGCACCCGCAGGACGTACTGCCCGTCCTCCGCGGTGGTCAGCAGCACCTCCGACCGGTCGTAGGTGAATTGCAGCCCCACCACCCGCTGGGCCGCGATGTCCAGCGGGCAGACAAGACGGGCGTTGTCCACGTCCGGCTTACGCACGATATAGCTGCTGCCGGCGGCGTATTCGTGGGAGAACTCCGCGTAGGGGATGTACCACAGGCCGAAGCCCTCCGGCGCCCAGTCCGCCTGGGGCCTTGCGCTGGGGCCGAAGCCCACCGTGGTCAGCAGCGCGTCCTCGTAAGCCACGGAATAGCCGGTGAACAGGGACTCCGCATAGAGGGTGTTGTCGCCGGACAGATACCAGTGCCCCTGTCCGTAGGTGGAGACCGTGGGCTCCATCCAGTCGTCCTCCCCCACGGGGATCCGCAGCTTGTCAAACCGCGTCAGGGACCGCTGATCGGACGCATCGTCGTCGAAATACTGATCCACCACGCCGGCGCGGCTGTCGGACAGGCACAGGGGATACACGTCGTAGTAATCCCGCAGCCGGACCCGCTCCGTGTACTCCGTGCGGGAGCCGGTGTCGTTGCTTTCGGCGTTGGCCTCATACCCCGCCTTCAGATGCTCCGCCAGCGGATCCCCGCTTTGCAGCAGCACGGAGATATACTGCGTATTATAGGCATCGTAGGAGCGGGCGGAGGGGTCCACCTGCCGGTCGTAGTACTGCTGCCGGGTGTCGCGGCCCAGCGTGTGTACCGTCTCCCATTGATCGGACGCCACATCGTACTCGGTGGTCCAGCGCAGGCGGCTGCCGTACTGGATGGCGGACTGGAACCGCAGTCCCTCCGCCGCACCGGCGTCGCCCCGCACCAGCTGGGCGGTGTAGGCCAGAGGCGTGGCGGTCCCGTCCAGCCGCAGCGTGACGGTGACCAGCACCGCCGCGGCCAGCACCAGCATGGCCGCCGTTGCCGCAAGGCTCCGTTTCATGCGCCATCCTCCTCTCCGCCCGTCAGCTCATCCAGCGCGCGGCTGACCCGATCGGGCCGGTAGTGGTATGTCTCCTTGATATAGGTCATCAGGTCACGGCCGGATTCCTCCAGCTCCTCGGCGGTGCAGTCCCCAACGATGCGTCCCTCGCGGATCAGCACGGCCCGGGAGATGCAGTCCTTCACCTCCTCGATGAGGTGAGTGCTCAGCACCACCGTCTCCTGCTCCGTCAGGATGCCCAGCAGCACCTTGTAGAAATCCTCGCGGTTGAAGATGTCGTTTCCGGCGAAGGGTTCATCCATCAGGATGTAATCCGCCCCCTGCGACAGGGCCATGATGACCTCGAACTGATTCTTCATGCCGGCGGAGAAGCTGTGCAGCGTCTTGTGCATGGGCAGGGCGAAGAATTCCATCAGCCGCTGAAAGCGCCGGTCATTGAAGCGGGGAAAGTGGGTCTCGTAGAAATCCCGATGGGCCGCGGGGGTCAGGGCGGGGAAGAACGAATGCTCGCAGGTGGCGAAGCTGAGATGGTCGATATTCTTCTCATTGATGGCCGCACCGTCCAGCGTTACGGCGCCCTCGTGCCTGATAAGGCCCAGCACACACTTCATCAGCGTGGTCTTGCCTGCGCCGTTCTCCCCGAACAGCCCCACGATCTGCCCGCGGGGCAGCGTCAGGGACACATCCTCCAGCGCCTGCCTGGCGCCGTATTTTTTGCTGACATGACTGATCGTAAGCATATGCGTTCCCTCCTTAACTGGCATAGGGCGAGGCCGCGATGACCTCCATGACCCGCCGGACATTCTCCGCCGTGGGCAGGCACTGGTCCGGCGTGATGCAGCGCCACGCCAGATAGCACAGGCCCAGCACCGCCGCCCCCAGCGCCGCGGCGCACACCGCCCACAGCAGCGGCACCGTCCACACCTGACGGCGCAGGGTGCGCTTCCCGTCGGGCAGGCGGCGCATCAGATAGATGCTGCGCCCGCCCAGATAGTAGGAGCTGTACAGAATGGCCGCCGACAGCAGCGCCAGCAGCAGCACCAGCGCGAACACCAGCAGCACCGGCTGGGCGTAGGCGCCGAAGCTGTTCATCAGCGCATCGCCGCGCAGCTTGCCGTCCCAGCGGAACAGCCCGCGGTAGACGCTGCTGTACCGGACGGCGAAATCCACGGCGGCGATGAACGTCCCCAGCGCCAGACTGGCCAGCATCATCCACCGCACGGTGCCCGCCGGCACGTTGGGGGGCAGCAGGCACTCAAGCGCCCTGTGCAGTGCGGAAGTCCGTTTTTTCATGGTCGTCCGACTCTCCTTTCAGGAATTGTCCCGTGATAAAGCCGATGCCCACGGCGGCGGCGACGCTCAGCGCCAGATTCAGACCGGCCCCCATCTCGGGGAAAAAGCTGCCGACGGTCAGCGCCAGCGCCGCCATGGGCGCGATGCTGAAGCCGCCCCGCCGCTGGGCGTGGGAGAACCGCGCCGCCGCCATGGCGCACAGCACCGTCATCAGCCCGTTTTCCACCCATACCAGTGCGTCCCGCACCGGCAGCAGGTGGTGCAGGAAGCTGCCGGAGTAGACGGTCAGCAGCATGGTCTGACGGCCCACCGTGTACGCCTCCCAGTAGTACGGCGGCGGCGTCCACGCCGCCATCCGCGCCTGCAAGACGGCGGGGAACACCGCGGCCATCACCGCCCAGTAGAACAGCAGGCACACGCCGCTGTACACGGCCCACCATGTGCAGAACGCGCCCTCGCGGATCCGCAGCCGCCCCACCGTCAGCCCCGTATGGGCGCCGTAGCCGCAGCCGTTGAGGCTCAGCACCGCCAGCACGGCGGCGAAGCCTGCGGCGCACACGGCGGTGGCGCCGGTTTTGGCGGGCAGCGCCGAAAAGGCGCAGGGCTGGTACAGCGCCGTCTCCGTGCCGTCCGCTCCCATGACGCTCCCGACGTGCTCCTGCGCCGGCACCAGCCACAGCAGCGCTCCGGCGGCCACGGCCGCCAGCACCGTGATGAGCAGGACCCGGCACACCGTGCCCCGGGCCGCCAGCGCCAGTACGGAAAGATGCTTTCTCATGCGTCCGTTCCCTCCTTGTCATACAGTGTGTCCAGCAGGCGGTGGGCCTCCTCACGGGTGAGGCCGATGCGCTTGGCCGCGTCCACCATGGCCTGCATCTCCGTCTCCAGCAGCACCCGCCGCAGCGCGGCGATCTGCTGCGGCGACGCCTGCACATAGCTCTTGGCGCCGGCGCGGGACACCACCAGCCCCTCGTCCTCCAGCAGACGGAAGGCCTTCTGTACGGTGTTGGGATTCACCGCCAGCAGCGCCGACACCACCCGCCGGGACGGCAGCTCGTCGCCGTCGCGTATGGTGCCTGCCGCCAGCCCCTGCTGGATATAGCGGATGATCTGGAGATAGATGGGCGTGCCGTCCGTCTGGCGGAACGCCTCGAAGGAGATCATGTGTCTCGCCTCCCTTCTGCAAAACTGTATTACTCATGTAACACAGCTGTTGACTGTATTATACGAATAATACAGTGCCCTGTCAAGAGGGAATATCAAAAAACCGCCTGACGGCGGCGCGGCAGAGCGGGCATACACAAAACGCAGCCCTCCGGCACAGGCCGGAGGGCTGCTCTCGTGGGGTCATTCCTCGGTAAAGTGTACGTGATTGAAGATGTGGTCCTGACAGAAGCAGTGGTAGCCCACGCATTTGCTGCAATAGCGGAACTGCAGGTCGGGATAGTCCGTGTCCGTGCGGCCGCAGACGGCGCACTTGTGGTGATAGCCCTTCTCCTGCGCCTGCTGCTTCACCGCCTGCTTGAACCGGACGGTCTTGGGATTGTACTGCGCTCGGGTGCGGGAGGTCAGGTAGTGGACCTCCGGCCAGATGAATACCGCAAAGTTCAGCAGCGCCACCACCGGCAGCACCACGCCCGCCCAGTCCCGCAGGCCGACGGCGCGGATGATGTCAAAGGCGAACAGCGCGCCGTCCAGATACGCCAGCCACTTCATCTTCACCGGCAGGAAGAACATGAACAGCACCGTGGTGTCCGGGAACAGCATGGCAAAGGCGAAGAACATGGACAGGTTCACATAGGGAGTGCCTTCTGCATTGATGAAGTTGTTGCCGGTGATGACGCTGGCCAGAATCGTACCCAGCACCGTCAGCAGCATACCGCTGAAGTAGTAGAGATTGAACTTGGCGGTACCCCACTGCCGCTCCAGCGTGGTGCCGATCCAGTAGTAGAAGTACAGGCTGATGAGCAGCCAGAAGGGAGAGCTGGAGCTGGGGTAGAAGATGAACGTCACGATGCGCCAGATCTCGCCGTGGAGCAGACCGTTCAGGTTGAACTTGAGAAAGTCCAGCGCGGCGGGATTGGTGTACATTGTCAGCATGGACAGGATGTACACCGCCACGTTGCCAATAACGATGACGCGCATCAGATTGGGGATACCGAAGCGGGGGTGGGCGGCGCAGAAACGCTGCACCCCGTCATAGAGCTTTTTCAAGGGGAATTTCCTCCTGTACAAATTCAAGTAACGCCTATTGTAGCGCATAGGGCGGAAAAAGTCATGTCATTTTTTTGAACAATGGAAAAGTTTCCAGAAAGTAAATTGTTTCCGTTTTTTTCGGAAAACCTATTGACAACCGCAAAAAACCTGCTATCATATATGGCACAAGTTCATACCTTATCAAGAGTGGCGAAGGGACCGGCCCGATGAAGCCACGGCAACCTGTTTTTTCAAGGTGCCAAATCCGGCGAACGAATCGAAAGATGAGGGAAGGCAAGAAAGCTTCAGCACTCTGTCGGTTCGGCAGAGCGCTTTTTTGTTGCGTGTTCCCAAAAGAAAGGAGAAATTATCATGGCAAGACATCTGTTTACTTCTGAATCCGTTACCGAGGGGCATCCCGATAAGATCTGCGACCAGATCTCCGACGCGGTGCTGGACGCGATCTTTGAGCAGGACCCCAACGGCCGCGTGGCCTGCGAGACCTGCGCCTCCACCGGCCTGATCCACATCATGGGTGAGATCACCACCAGCTGCTATGT
>CAKTOK010000044.1 GCA_934589835.1 uncultured Oscillospiraceae bacterium
GGGATAGAGGGTAAAGATATTCAGCTGAACTGGGCTGCTGAACCCGCATTTTATCCAGACTACTATTTGACTACTATCACGAAAACCCCCGGAACCCTTGCGCCACAAGGCTTCCGAGGTTTTTCTTCAAAATGGCGAAAATCTGTGTAACACCAACCAAACCCTTGCCCTGCAGGGCTTTCCGGCTTGACGGCCTGATAACTCCGACTCTGTAGGCCGCTGGTTCGGATCCAGTCGGGCGTACCAAGTGAACGAACTCCGCTTTTCGACAAAAATGGTCGAAAAGCGGAGTTCTTCTTATCCGCAAAGCCTGATTTATCAGGGCTTTTTCCTTTGCTGATTGGGAGTATGCACAGCAAAAACGCGCAAAAGGCGGAACGATCACTTTTACGCAAGGTCGCTGCTTGAACACGGTTTCTCACAAATTCTTGTGATAAGCGCCCTCAAAAGCTTGCGGCATCGTGCATCTCAAGGTCCTTGTGAGGGCGTATCTCATTGCAAGGGGGCTGCGGGAGCTGCACCGCTTGGGCTTTCTCCGGCATGACGCGGCGCAGGTCAAAACGCAAACAGGTTCAGTCCGGTGTCCGGGTCATGCTCTCTGTCCACCGCGCCGGGGATGACCTCTACGACCATTTCACAGGTGGCGCTGACCACAGCCCGGTTTAAATGGCCGCCAAATACCTGCCCCTTGTCGTTTCCGGCGCTCATGTGCAGATGGGTGTAGAATTCGCCGTGCATGGTGTTGATGGTGCCGGTCAGAGAGACGATCTCAAAATTGCCGCGGAACTCGTTTGCATAGTATCGCTGCTCCTCCACCTTGTACACGCCCACCGTAAAATCGTTGGTCGCACCCAAGGCGGTGACGCTGGCCAGCGTGATGCGCTCCCTGCGCGCAAGCTCCTTCACCTGCTCGAGGATCTCCTCGCCTCTGTCGATCCGCGCCACGATTTTATCGCCAAATCTTCTGTATTCCATCGCAAGCCTCCATATCCGTTTGCCTATTTGCTGCAATCCAATCAAACTCATTGCGGTGCGCGGTTCTGCATCGATGCCGCTCCGTCAGACCGCCTGGCCAATCCGATAGGCCTGCTCCAGCGCGTTCTTGGTAAACGCCGCCGTCAGCGCTTCGATTTTCCCTGCGGTATTTAAGCGGGCAGAGCTTTGACCAGCGTCAGAATATTCAGACCGTCCACATATTCATAAGTGACCTCATCCATGATTTTTTTCACCATGAAGATGCCAAGCCCGCCGATGTCCCGTTCCTCCGCCGAGAGCGTTGTATCAGGGTCCGGCTTGCCGGTGGGATCGTAGGGACGTCCGTTGTCGGAGAAGCGGAGCGTCATCCGACCATCTGCGAGGGAGCAGCCGAGGGTCGCAGCGGTCGCGCCGCTGTAACGGGCAATGTTGGAGAAAATCTCGTCTACCGCTACATTCACCTGCGCGATCACCTTCATCGGTGCGTTCGCCGCAGAGAGAATGTCCTCGAAAAAGCCCGTCGCCTCCGGCAGCTTGTCCAGCGTCGGCGCAATGCCGATCTTTTTCATCCCGTTCGCCACCGTACGCAGCTCGATGCAGAGCATGGTGATATCATCGAACTGATCCGCCGCACCCACGAATGCATCTACATCACGGTGCAGCGACGCGAGCAGCTCGCAGCAAGAGCGGTCTTTCGCCTCGTTCAGGGCGTGAAGCATTCTGTCTGTGCCGTAGAGGACGGTGTCGGCATTCGTTGCCTCCGGCACACCGTCCGTGTAGACGAACAGACGATCACCCTCGTTCAGCTCCAGCTCGTATTCACGGTAGCGGGCGCCCTCCATGCCGGCAAGCACGAGGCCGTGCTTATCCTTGAAGAGCTGAAACCCGCCGCCCCGCCGCATGATGGCGGGGTACTCGTGACCGGCATTGGCGCACTTCATTTTTCCGGTGGAAATCTCGAGGATGCCGAGCCACACGGTGACAAACATCTCCGCGTCGTTATTTTCGCAGAGCTGGTTGTTTACCTTTTCCAGCACCGCCTTGGGCGAAAGGCCGCTTTGTGCCGCCGATTTGAGCAGCGTCTTGGAGATCATCATAAAGAGCGCGGCGGGAACGCCCTTTCCGGACACATCTGCCATGACGATTGCCAGATGGTCGTCGTCCACAAGGAAGAAATCGTAGAAGTCTCCGCCAACCTCCTTGGCAGGGGTCATGGAGGCATAGATATCGAACTCGTGGCGCTCGGGGAAGGCGGGGAAGATACAGGGCAGCATGGAGGCCTGAATGTGGCGGGCCACGTCCAGCTCCGCGCCGATGCGCTCCTTCTCCGCCGTGACGCGGCTGAGGTCCCGAATGTACTCGTTGAGCTCCGAGACCATGTACCGGAAGGAGTCGGACAGATCCTCCAGCTCGTCGCCCGTATGGAGATCCACCTTGAAGTCGGACAGGTTTTCCATCCGGCTCTCCACCAGCCCGATGGCGGCGTGGTGCAGCGTCCCGAGCGGACGGATGAGAATACGGCGCACATAGTAGTAGTACGCGAAAATGGAGAGCAGCAGGACCACCAGCACCACACAGAGCGTCAGGCCCAGAAACTGGCGGATCTGCTGGTCGATCATGTCCATGGAGATGTCCACGCTGGCCAGTGCCACCGGCGTACCGGCTCTGTTCAGGATGGCCACATAAGCCGAGGCAAGATAGCCGTACTCCTCGTTGTTGGTGATGAGGATCGTCTGCTCCGCGTCCACGGCGAACGCCCGGTGCATCAGCTCGTTGCCGCCGCCGTAATAGGCGTCGGTGTCCCCCAGATCGCAGACGCCGTCCTCGCCGGCCACGCCCGCGTCCCAGATGTAGAACATCACCTCGTCCTCCGGCACCACCACATAGAAGTATTTCAGGCCCATTTTCTCCTTGGCATCCAGCAGGTAGCGATGGATCTCCTCATAATAGGCATCCTTCTCACCGGTCAGGTAATACTGCTCCACGCGGTCGCCGTCGATGAGGTCCGCCGCCACGGCGGCCTGTCCGAAGGCCAGCTTGCTGTACTGCTCCTCCATCCGCGTGCGGTAAAGCCGAGCGATGGAGGGCGCGAGGATCATCACAAGGATCGCCGCCATCGCGACCAGTCCGAGCAGCAGCTTGGGCTGCAAGCGGATCTTCCATACCTTTTTCATCTTCATACCTCCACCGGATAAATGTGCAGCCGCAGGCGCCTGTCTCCTGCCCGATCGAGCGCCCGCGACAGAGCGAGCTGCCGGACAGCGGCAGGGAGCGGCGCGTGTCTGCCGTAGTCGCCGTGACAGAAAACCACGTATCGGTCAGCCTCGCCTGCGCCGCAGATCGAATACGAGCTTCATTGACGGAACCTTCTCAAAGCTTGATGATCAGCGTATTGTATCCCTGATAGCGCCGGTAGAAAAACGATTTTGCCCGCTTCTTGACGACCAGCACGCCCATGCTGTCCATGTCAAACGCCTCGTCCTGACTTGCGCGGTGTGTGTCCATATCGAAGGGGTTAAAGGTGGTGGCATCGTCCCGCAGATGCAGCTCCAGCTCGCCGTCCTCGCACATCATGGCGGTCAGCTGGATGTAGCCGTCCGTCCTGCCGTGAAAGCCGTGCTTCAAAATAGCCATGCCAAGCTCCTCCACGGTCATGGCGGAGAGCATCTGCTGCCTCGCGTCTGCGTCCCAGCTCTCACAGAACGCCTCCAGCTCGCGGCAGACGTCCATCACGTCCGTTGCGTTGCTGGGGATCGTGCGCTGGAAGATGCGCTCCGCCGGCGGCTCCGCTTTCCGGTAGTGCCCGCCGATGCCGAGCAGCAGGAACAGCAGAAGGGAGCCTGCCTCCGTCAGCGGGAAGAGCAGCCAGAAGCGCTCCAGCCCGAACCTGTAACACAAAAGGGTCAGCGGAATGAGCAGTACGGCGCCCCGGAGCGTTTCAAGCAGGAACGACGGCTTTTCGTTTTCACACGCCTGATAAAAGCTGCAAAGCAGAATGTTGATGCCGGCAAAGAGCGCCGCCGCGCCGTAGAGCCGCAGCGCCGTGAACGCCAGCGCCTCCGCCTGCGAACCGGCGATGCCGAAGAGCAGGCATACCCCCCGCGGCCAGAGCTCCACAAGGGCGATGAGCGCGCCGCCTGCGGCGAGCCCCGCGGCGAAGCCCAGCCGCAGGGCGTTTTGCTTGCCCTGCCGGTTGTGCTCGCCCTGATAGGTGGACAAAATCGGCTGCATGGCGCGCCCAGTCCCCTCAAAAAGATAGAGGATGAGGTAGGAGGTGTTCTGAATGACATCGAAAACGGCCACCGCCGTCTCTCCGCCCAGACGGAGCAGCAGGTTGTTGCATACGAGAAAGAAAAGCATCTGATAGAGATACTGCACGGAGGTCGCCATCCCCGCGCGCAGCGCGGAAAAGGCGGGAGCGCACCAGCCCCTTTGCGGCGGCGCGAAGCGCAGCGTATGCGCTTCTCCGAAAAAGCCCGGCAGGTAGATACAGATGGTGATGATCTGCCCCAGCGCCGTGGAAAGCGCCGCGCCGCGCGTCCCCATGTCCAGCGCCAGCACAAGAAGCAGGTTGAGCAGAATATCGCAGACATTGCCGGTCACCGAGCCGAAGCCCGCCCGACGCTGGCTGCCGTCGTTACGCAGGTAGTAATTGAGCACATTGGAGAGGTAAAATAGCGGCGTGGCGGCGACCAGGATCTGCAAATAGTCTCGTGTGGCGGCGTACAGGGCGCCGTCCGACGGCCTCGTGCCCAGAAGGGCCAGCAGCGGCTCCATGAACACGCTGCCCAGCACGGCGGTCGTAATGCTGAGTAGCAGCGACAGAGTGAATACACCGCGAAAGCTGTCCGCCGCCTCTTGCGTTTTCCCCTGTCCCAGCAGGCGGGAGTAGCGGACCGAGCCGCCCAGCCCAAGCCCGTGGGCCAGCATACAGTTGATCATGTAAACCGGCAGGATCAGGCTGATCGCGGCAAGCCCTACCGTCCCCAGCTTCTGCCCGACCACCACGGCGTCCGCCATATCGCTCAGCGCCCAGCCGAGAGAGGAGAGCATCGCCGGCAGCCACAGGCTGCGGAAGATGCGCGTTGTAAAATTGTCCTTTGTACGAGGCATGGCCGCTCGCTCCTTATGCGTTCTATACGGACGGGACCTTACACGATCGTCAGGATATCGGAAAAGCCGGTCACCTCAAAGATCTCCATTACCGCCTCGGTAACATGGGAGAGCGTCATCCTGCCCTGTCGGTTCATGACCTTCTGGGCGGACAGCAGCACACGAAGTCCCGCCGAGGAAATATACTCGACACCGGAAAAATCCAACTGCAGCTCGGTGACGCCGCCGAGCTCTTTTTTCAGCTCCGCCTCCAGCTGCGGCGCGGTGGTCGTATCGATGCGGCCTTCAACGGAAAGCGCCAGCGCAGCGCCGTTTTTGGTTACTCTGATTTCCATAGTTATGTGTCTCCTTGATCAAATTTCGTGTGCGGAAGGCTGTTTCTTGCTCGACTATACCATAAAATCAAAGGGCCTGCAATACTTTGACACACTTCGGAAAGGCGAGCTCGCGAAAAATGGCGTACTGAGCGATGATGAGTTGGACAATGCAGGCGGCAGCTGTTATAACGGCGGCAGGCTGGCCGTGAGCACAGGCCCTTTCTGCGCCTACAGGGAGTGCAGATCGGTTCTCGGAAAAGGAAGCGCCCTTTGCGGGAGGCGGTCCGGAAAACGACAAAAACGAAATGATGTAAATTTCGAAAATAGAGCGCGAGATTTTGAAAACACCGAATGCAGGGAGCACAGCTTGTCCTGTGAGATATAAACAGAAAGCGGCGGAAAGTAGGAAAAAGCTGCTTTTTTTCCGGCAAAACAGGCATTTCCTGCGGTGCTTCAAAGAAAGGAAAGAGAGGCAAAAAAAGGGTTGAAATGTGTCGAAGCCTCATGTATAATGTGAACTGAAATATATGTCCTCGGCGTGATTGTGTTTGTGCAGGGAGGACAATGCCGGAAAGAAGGGGGAAGCAGGCTGTCCGGCGGAAGCAGGACGACAACGGAAAAGCGGCCATGCAGCGATCTTTGGGGGAGGGAGCGCGGCATGAGGGAACACCTCCTCATACGGCGTGTATCGCCGGATGCGGGGGCTTTTTTACATTTTTCAAAAGGCCCCTTGGGAGCTGCGGACAGCCATGGGCTGCCGGCGGCCACTCGTATTTTGCGTTCAACATGGGTCCGGTACGCCGGACGATCAAAAAAGCTGTGTGTGCAGCGAAGAAAGATAGGAGTGTGGAACAGTATGGACAAGAGGAAGCGGATCGGCAGACGCCTGTTGGCGCTGACGCTGGCCGCAGTCATGGCGCTGGGCAGCACATTGGAGTGCTGGGCGGCGGCCATTGACTGGCCTGTGGACGCGGGCAAGAGCGAGTCCGTTACCGCAGGCACGCTGCTGGCGAAAGCGTATGACAGCGAGTTGACGGATGCGGAGAAGGCGCTGCTGAACGCCGGACTGCTGCTGGGGGATCAGACGATCTCCTACACGGCGCCCAGCGACAGCAGCAAGGTCACCGTGGATGGCGACAAGCGTACCATCCGGGCGGCGAGCATCACCGAGGGCGGCTATACCTGGACGCCTGTGGCCGCGGCTGTGGTCTATGACGACGGCACCGGCGCTTCCGCCAGGGAGGATGTGACCCTGACCAACGGTGAGGGCAGCTTCACCTACGCGGGCAACACCTACTCCGTGCAGGTGACGTACAGCGCCGGCATCACCATCGCCGAGGCGGAGCAGCGCGATCTGCTGCAGCAGCCCTACCTGATGGCGCAGGCGCTGCAGAACATGGACACCATCCAGAGCAAGGTCAACCGGTTCGACCAGACCCGCAGCTATGTGGACTATCTGGTGACCATCGCCGAAGCGCAGGAGACCGACGGATCTTACGTCTTTTCCGAGGCTGCCCGTCAGGCTGCCGCGGATCTGAAGGCCCAGAGCCAGAAGTCGGCGAACAACGGCACCTTTGATCTGGTGACGCTGGTGAACGCGTACAAGAGCGCGTCCAGCAAGCTGCAGTATCTGCTGAACACCACAACGCGTCAGAGCCTTCTGGACACGCTGGATGCCTATTATACGATCATCGAGGCGCTGGGCGCGGACAAGGCCGGCTCTCTGCAGTATGATCTGGCGGCGTATACCGCCGACGGCACGCAGCTGCCCGGCGTGGATGCCACCACGAATCTGATCGCCGGCATGGTGCCCAATGTACTGGTGGGCCTGTATGAGGATATGCAGGCGATCCAGAACGCCATCGCCGATGATAACTGGGGCCTGTTCGGCCTGTACACCGAGACGCCCAGCCTGACGGCCGAGCAGTTCGCGCAGCTGGATACGCTGGCGGCTGCCGCCAAGGGCAGCTCCGGCAGCCATGCCGCTATGGCGCTGCAGGAGCAGGTGCGGACGCTGTCTACCACCATCACGGCCAACGTGAACCGTCAGGACCTGACGGTGAAGGTGGTCGCCTATATCATCCCCGCGGGCCAGAAGGACGATGCCACGCTGGCCATGATGGTCAGCAATGCGGCGGTGCTGCACCTGACCTCCGGTATGGCGCTGGCCGATGTGGAAAAGGCCATCGCTGACGCCGGCATCGAGACGACTGCTCTGACCGATTGGGCGAACGGGATGTATCCCGATATCAACACCACCAATTATGACCGCGCCACCACCAATACGGTGGGCGCGAAGCTGGATGCAGCCGCGGAATATACCATTACATATACTGCCAAGGACTTCACGCTGAACACCGGCGACGGCGACAGGACCGTTCCCTACGGTTACAACGTGACGCTGCCCGCTTACAGCAGCGAGGAGCAGTCCTATCAGTATACGCTGAACGGTACGGTATACGAGCAGAACGAGGTATACCGGGTGGTGGGCGACGCCGTGTTTACCAGAACGCTGGATAAGACCAAGACGACCCTGACCTACGGCGCGCTGGTGGCCGATGCGGCTGCCGGCCAAATGGACGCCATGGCCCAGGCGCTGCTGAAGAGCGGCGCGCTGAAGCTGAACGGCGAGACCATCCGCGTGCGTGTGCCCGGTGCGGGCGACGATATCGTCAAGGTCGCGGCGGCGGGCGGCGGCAGCTACACCGTGAAGGCGGCTGCGTACGCCGCGCGCTATGAGGCCAACGGCGCGGCGCTGTTCTGGCTGCCCGGCACCGTCACCTTCGTGGGCGGCACGCTGGACGGTCAGCAGAAGCAGCTGACGCTGGGCACCGATGGCTACGAGGTCACGGTCAACGGCACGTTTGACAGCGTGGAGGTGGCGTACCAGCTGGACCTGAACGGCAATGTGGACGGTCTGGATGTGCTGGAAGCCATGAATCTGCCCGATGCGCTGGTGACGGACGCTGCCAGCCACAAGGCGGCCATGCAGAAGCTGGTGGATAAGACCGCCGCCCTGTCTGAGGTGGACATCAACGTGCTGAACACGCTGATCAACTACAGGCCCGCTGCCGGCGGTACGCCGCTGGAGCAGGAGACGGTGGACGCGCTGACCTATGTGCGTGACAACTGCATCGATAACAACACCTATAAGCTGCTGCTGCTGACGTACATCAAAGCGTACAGCGCGGCGCAGCCCAACGGTCTGGCCTATTTCTACGGCAACGACCAGTATAAGACCATCCGCAGCGAGGTGGCGACGCTGTACCAGTATCTGGATCAGGCCACCAATACCGAGGCGAAGCGCAACGCCATCAGCGCCATTGAGGTCGGCGGTAAGCACGGTTCCGACTATATCGCCAAGCTGGATAACGTCATCGCCCTGCTGCAGGGCCTACTGAGCTCCGGCACGGGCTCCCTGCCCGCCAGCATCAACGCTCAGATCGATACGTCTGTCTCTCTGACCGACTTCGCGGCGCTGCTGACGGCGGCGGCGGGCAAGACCGCGTCCTATACGGCGGCGGCTGACCTGACCCGTACCGTGGTCATGACCGCGGCGGCTCCCGACAAGGTACAGGCGACTGTCACCGTCTCCGCCGAGGGCATGGAGAAGAGCGGCAGCAAGACATACAGCATGGGCTATACGCTGACGGATACGGATGTGGCCGAGCTGAACGCGCTGGCGGACAGCCTGTGGGCGCAGCTCCAGAGCGAGCCCTCTGCGGTTGCCGCCAACCTCAGCGCGGACTTCTATGAGAAGACCAGCGATGTCCCCGGCTTCACCGCCGGCCAGACCATGGACAGCAACGCTCAGACGGTCGTCACCTATGCAGCCAAGAGCTTCACGGTGAAGATCGACGGCGAGGCGGATCAGACCATCACCGTGAAGAACGCGAAGGTCGTACTGCCCGCTCCGGCAGCTGGCAGCACTCGCTATGACTACGCCATCGGCAGCCAGACCGTACCGGTTCAGGGCAGCGACGGCGCGTACACCTTCAGCGCACAGGAGATCAAGGCCCTGTTCGTGGGCGGCGTGTATACCATCGCCCGCACCACTGTGAATGTGGCGGACAAGAACGTAAAGGACTTCATCACCGGCGCCAACAGCAAGGTGGGCAACACCAGCATCAATTTCCTGCCTGTGGAGGATAACGGCGAGGTTACCGGTATCGTGCTGCGTCTGGGGCTGGGTACCGACTTTACCACCAGCGCCGTAACGAAGCTGGGCGAATATATTCTGCGGAATTCCGGCGTGAACAGCATCACGCTGGGCGGCCGCAACGAGTTCTATAAGACGGAAGCCGGCGTCGGCAGCAAGGCTTACCTCAGCGCCCTGCTCAACGAGGTGCTGAACAGCGGCCTGACGCTGGCGGATGTCCTCGCCATGATCAACGCCGACGGCAGCCTGAACGAGATGGCCATGCCCGCTGAGGGCACTGTGGCTGCCAGCTACGGGCTGTTGGGCGCCAAGGTGCTCAAGACCACCGTCAAGATGAACATCAACGGCACGGAGACGGCGGATCTGCCGCTGTACGTGACCGTGGAGGACTTCGGCCAGCGCACCAGCCAGCTGGTCAAGGCCCGTGAGGCCCTTGTGACCCTGACGAACCGCGTGACGGCGGAGGCCGCCAACGGCACCGTGACGGCAGAGGGCACCATGCCCGAGAAGTACTGGTCCCTGGCACTGGCGGCCATGATCGCCGTGGGTGAGACGGATCTGGACAGCTACACCAGCCTGACCACCACCGATATTGTGAACTACCTCTACGATGAGTTGGGCAGCGCGCTGTATCATGATGCGGATGTGGATCTGGTCACCGTGGGCAATACCCTGCTGAAGCTGGGCGTTTCTCAGACCAATGTGGACAAGTTGACCGGCAAGAACGGCTGGTATGCCAAGTTCAAGGCGCTGGGCGTGACCCGTCAGACCGCCACCGGCGGCACCGGTGCCGGCAACGGCTCCTACGGTGCAACGCTGAGCGTCTCTGTGGAGAAGCTGCTGGAGGTGCTGGTCAAGGATGAAAGCACCCGCAACACGCTGTCCGGCTTTGTGGCGATGGAAACCCTGAGCGTTCCCTTCAACGTGACGCTGAAGAATGCCGGCGAGGCTTACGCCGCCGTGATGATGAACACCAGCGGCGTGAAGTTCCTGAAGAGCCTGCCCGCTACGCTGGATACCAATAACACCGTCCTGATGCTGCTGAGCGATGTCAGCGGCAGCCTGAATATCACCGGCCGGAACGTGGTCGTGGATCTGCACGGCAAGACCCTGACCGGCAGCATCACCGGCGCAGCCGGTAACGTGAACCGCAGCTACGTGGTGGATTCCTCCCTGAACAGTGCCGGTACCGGCACTGTCACCGGCACCGTGTCCAACATGGTGCTGGCGGGCGGCACCTACACCGGCAACACTGACAGCAGCGTGGTCCGTGACGGCTACACCAAGGATGCCAACGGTTTGGTGACCAACGACTACTACACCATCGAGGAGGGTGCCAACGGCGCCATCAACGTGACGCTGAAGGCCACCGGTTCCTCTCTGCGCGAGGCAAACCGCTACACCGTGGCGGCGCTGGCGGCCGATCTGGCTTCCGATGTCCTGATGCAGTACTACACCACCACCCAGAAGCTGGCGGTGGACGGCAACGTGATCTACGATGCCAAGCTGGACGATGTGACGAAGATCTACAACGGCAGCCTGAACATCACCAACCAGTTTGCCAACGACAAGCTGGATGAGACCCTGAACTACACCGGCATCAACGCCTTTATCGCCCAGCTGATCGACAAGGCACTGGACTTCCGGGCGCTGGCCAACAGCGTGGGCGGCAGCACTCCCGCTGCCAGCTTCCAGCTGGACGCCACCGGCTGGGCGCTGACGGTGGAGAGAGACGCGGCGGGCAACTACCTGAAGATCGGTGTGGACGGCAACGCCAGCCGCACCCAGACCCGCACGCTGAACATCTATCTCAAGAGCGACAGCGACAGCAACAATGCTAAGCTGAAGCAGGCTCTGGAGCAGCTGGATACGCTGGTCACCGGCAAGCAGCTGACGCTGGCGCTGAACGACATCAGCGTGCCCAACAAGGGTACCGTGACGGCGGAGGCCACCGGCAGCGGTGTGCTGACCATCGACATGAGCGCCGATCCCACCTATGCTGTGATGATGGCGGTGGCCGTGGCCCACAGCCTGTCTGACGGCGCGCTGAAGACCGAGCTGGTCGAGGCAGTGGATGCCTACTATGCACTGAACGACACGGCGGCGCTGAAGACCGCCATGGAGAAGGTCACCTGCGCCCAGGTGTTTGCGGCGCTGAAGACCATCGGCCTGCGTACCAACTTCGGCGTGCTGGCCCGCGAGGCCGGCGTGTCTGCGGCGGCTGTGACAGAGATCACCAACGACTACGGCGCGCTGGTGGCTTATCGCGGCGGAATGGCCGCTGCCGGCTGGGTGCTGAACCGTCTGGGCATGAACGGCAACAATGCGACGCTGAATGGCCGCGACAGCGGTGAGTACGGCGCGTATGTGTTCACCAAGAGCGGCACATTCACCAGAACGCTGGGTCCCGTCCGCGGCTGGGAGGCCGAGGGTACGCTGAACCTGACCAGCGCCACCGTGACGCTGAAGCTGTTCGCAGAGGACAACGCCATTCTGGTCACGGACAGCAACGGCAAGCGCCTGTACAATGGTGACGATCTGAATGACGCCATCGCACAGGTCAACAACAACGGCGGCGTGAAGCTGACCTTCCACAAGCCCGTCACCATGACGGGGCCCGTGGATGCCATCACGAAGGCTGTGACCGTCGTCAATGCCGACAGGCTGACGCAGGGCAGCTTCTCTCTGGCACTGGGTCTGGGCGGCAGCATCCATGCCGACAGTGCGCTGAGCGTCATGTCCGCGGATGCGGCCTACTATGTGAAGGCCAGCGGCCACTACCTCTATGAGCTGGTGGCCTGCGAGGTCACGCTGGCCCAGGCCAACGGCAGTCTGGCTTACTACCACACGGTGGAGGAGGCTGCTGCGGCAGCTGAGAACGGCGCGGCCATCACCGTCAACGGTCTGGTGCGGATGACGGCTGATGTGGCGGTCAGCGGCAAGACCCTGACCATCAGGGGCGTG
>CAKTOK010000045.1 GCA_934589835.1 uncultured Oscillospiraceae bacterium
TGTAGCTCAGTTGGTTAGAGCACCGGATTGTGGTTCCGGGTGTCGAGGGTTCGAGTCCCTTTACCCACCCCACAAGAAGATGAGGGATTG
The DNA here is from genome assembly GCA_934589835.1 of uncultured Oscillospiraceae bacterium. Classification (GTDB taxonomy): domain Bacteria; phylum Bacillota; class Clostridia; order Oscillospirales; family Oscillospiraceae; genus Vescimonas. The sequence goes on from CAKTOK010000045.1 coordinate 91, forward strand.
GGAGAAGATCCCGATCCCTCATCTGCTTTTCCACACAGGGGTGTAGCCAAGTGGTAAGGCAAGGGACTTTGACTCCCTCATCCGCTGGTTCGAGTCCAGCCATCCCTGCCACGGTAAGTACGGATGGGCCACCCGTCCTTTTTATACGCTTCGTTAGCTCAGTAGGCAGAGCACCTGCCTTTTAAGCAGGGTGTCCGGGGTTCGAATCCCCGACGAGGCACCAAAAGAGAGCCACCCTTTGGGTGGCTCTCTTTTGGTGCTGCTGCTTTTTGCGGAGCAAAAATCAGGGCCGCCAAACGGCGGCCCTTGACCGAATGTGCAGGGGCGCCACAACGAAGGTTCACTCACATCAGCCGCTCCACCCCCACAATGTAGACCTCCCATTCCGCACCGCCCGGGACGCAGGTGCACAGATACAGATCCGCCTCCGGCAGCTGGCCGCTTTCGGTGTAGATGCCCCTGTCGCTGAAGCCCGTGGTGACGAAGGCGCACCGATACTGCACGTCTCCGAACACCACCTCGTCACCCACGGCGATGTTCCACAGGCCGTGGAAGTCTTGCCCCGCGTGGTCCATGAGGTAGGGCGGCCGCCATGCCGCCGCGTGAGGCTTGTCCACCACCGCCTGTAAGCGCTGGGAGTTGTTCCCCGCCACATACTCGCAGGATACTTCAATGCCGCAGGACGGCACGGCCAGCGTCACCGGCGTCGCCAGCTCCTGCACCTTGTACGCCCCCAGCGCCACCGTCAACAGCACCGCAAAAATGATACAGCACCGTCTCATACCATACCTCCCTGCCGGATATTTGACCGATCCTGTCGCTGCCGGCATTATCCCACGGAGCCGCTGCAAAAACGGTCGCTTTCCGCCGCATGACCTGCAAAAATGCAGCATACTTTTCCCATTCCTGCACATCCTATCCCGGAAGAGGAGGTGCAGAGCATGACAGAGCAAACGAAGGAGACACGGGCGCTGCCGGACTGCGGCGGGCAGGAGGAGCAGACGGCGCCTCCCACGCAGCAGCTGGTGGACATGGGCTCCTCCGTGGTGAAGAACCGCCACGGCACGGTGCATTGTCTGACCATCGTGGGACAGGTGGAGGGCCACATGGTCCTGCCCAATAACACGAAAACCACCAAGTACGAGCACGTCCTGCCGCTGCTGGCATCACTGGAGGAATCGGACGAGGTGGACGGCCTGCTGCTCCTGCTGAACACGGTGGGCGGCGATATCGAGGCGGGCCTCGCCATCGCGGAGCTGGTAGCGGGGATGCGCCTGCCCACGGTAACGCTGGTGCTGGGCGGCGGTCACTCCATCGGCGTACCGCTGGCGGTGTGCGGCAAGGAGACCTTCATCGCCCCCAGCGCGTCCATGACCATCCATCCGGTGCGGATGTCCGGCACGGTCATCGCCGCGCCGGAGACATACCGCTACTTTGAGCGCATCCGGGAGCGGATCGTCAAGTTCGTGGCGGCACACAGCCATATCAGCGAGGATCGGTTCCGCCAGCTGATGCTGTCCTCCGGCGATATGGCCAACGACGTGGGGAGCGTGCTGTACGGCGAGGAGGCGGTGACCATGGGCATCATCGACCGCGTGGGCAGCCTGTCCGACGCGCTGGACAGCCTGTATCGCCAGATGGACCGGCGGCGCGAGGAATAAATAGCAGGAGGGGACGCATCTATCGCGTCCCCTCCTGCTATTTGCGTTTTTTTCCTGCGTGCTCCACAGTTTTCCTTGAAAATGCGGGATTTCCGGTGTATACTAATTTAGTTATAGTATGCAAAAACGAAAGAGGTGAGCCATATCTACCTTAAGGCTCTTGAGATTCAGGGATTCAAATCATTTCCCGATAAGACCGTGCTGGACTTCGGCGAGGACATCACCGCCATCGTGGGCCCCAACGGCTCCGGCAAGTCCAATATCTCCGACGCCATCCGTTGGGTCATGGGCGAGCAGAACAGCCGCCAGCTCCGGGGCGCCAAGATGGAGGACGTGATCTTCGGCGGTACGGAGAAGCGCAACCAGATGGGCTTCGCACAGGTGACGCTGGTCATCGACAACACGGAGCATATTTTCCCTGCCCGCGACGAGGCGGAGGTGGCGGTGACCCGCCGCTATTACCGCAGCGGCGAGTCGGAGTATTACATCAACAAGCAGTCCGTGCGGCTCAAGGATGTGAACGAGCTGTTTATGGACACCGGCATGGGCCGCGAGGGCTACTCCATCATCGGACAGGGCAAGATCGATGAGATCCTGTCCGTCAAGAGCGGCGAACGCCGCGAGATCTTCGAGGAGGCGGCTGGCATCAGCAAATACCGTCACCGCAAGGAGGAGTCGGAGCGCAAGCTGGAGCGCACGGAGGAGAATCTGGTGCGTATCAACGACAAGATCGCCGAGCTGGAGCTGCAGGTGGAGCCGCTGCGCCAACAGGCGGAGACGGCCAAGCGCTACCTCGTTCTCCACGATGAGCTGCGGGTGCTGGAGATCTCCGTGTGGCTGGAGCAGCTCCAGAACATCCGCACCGCCAAGCTGAAGCTGGAGACCGATGCGGAGCTGGCGGGCGAGGAATGCCGCAGGGCCCAGGCGGCGCTGGACGCCTCCTACGAGGCGGGAGAGCGCTGCGGCGAGCAGGTGCGGCAGAACGATATGGACGCCGAGGCGCTGCGCGGCCGCCTCAGCGGTCTGGAGAGCGCTGTGGGCGATGAAGAATCCGCCATGGCGGTGCTGCGTACCGGCGTATCCCACAATGAAGATTCTCTGCGCCGTTTGGAGCAGGAGCTGGCCGACAGCGATAGCCGCCGCGGCAATCTGCAAGGCCAGATCGACAGTCAGCTGGCCCGCGTAGCTGCCATCGACCGGCAAATGGAACAGGTACAGACCGAGCTGGACGACCTGCTGCGTCAGGCACAGGCACTGGCTGACAGCGCCAAGGGCGCGGCGGAGGACGCCGAGACGCTGCGGGCGCAGGAGGCCATGGCCGTGGCTGCCGCCGCTGATGGGCGGGCTCAGCTGTCCGCCGTTACCGCCGGCGCTGCGGAGGTCGCCCAGCGCCGCCAGACCGTGGGACAGGAGCTGTCCGCCGCACAGGAGAAGCTGTCCGCCGGTGAGAAGGAAGCCAAGGAAAACCGCCGCGCCCTGCGGGAAGCGCAGGAGGAGGCGCAGGCGGTGCAGAATATGATTCAGGGCCACACCCTGAAAATGGACAGCCGCCGTAAAAAGGCGGAGGACGCCGCTGCCGCCAAGCTGAAGCTGACCATGGACGCCGGCGCACTGGACGACCGCATCCGCCTCCTGACGGAGATGGAAAAGGAGTACGAGGGCTTCTCCAAGGCGGTAAAGACCGTGATGCAGGCGGCGGAGAAGAATACGCTGCGGGGCATACACGGCCCCGTGGCGAGCCTGATGACCACGAAGCAGGAATACGCCGTGGCGCTGGAGATCGCGCTGGGCGCGGGGATGCAGAACATCGTGGTGGACCGCGAGGAGGATGCCAAGGCTGCCATCAGCTTCCTGAAGCAGCGGGACGGCGGACGCGCCACGTTCCTGCCCCTGACGGCCATCCGCGGCGAGGAGCTGCGGGAGAACGTCTCCGGCGAATACGGCTTCGTGGGCGTGGCCAGCCGTCTGGTGACCTACGATGCGAAATACGATGACATTTTCCGCAGTCTGCTGGGCCGCACCGTAGTGGCGGAGGATCTGGACAGCGGCATTGCCATGGCACGGAAGTACCGCAACGCCTTCCGCATCGTAACGCTGGACGGCCAGGTCATCAACCGCGGCGGCTCCATGACCGGCGGCTCTGTCAGCCGCAGCGCGGGCGTGCTGTCCCGCGCCAACGAGCTGGAGCGTCTGACGGCCCGACAGGGCGCGGCCCATGACCAGCTCCGCGCTGCCGTCCAGCAGGCGGAGGACCTGCAGCGGGAGCTGCAAAAGGCGGAATACGAACTGCAGGTGGCAAAGGAGCAGCAGCACAAGGCGGAGGCCGAGGTGCTGACGTTCCAGACCAAGCAGGACCACTATGATATCCTGCTGGAGAGCCTGCGCCTGAGCTGTGAGACGATGGAGCGGGAGCTGGAGGACTTTGACCGCCGCGACAGCGCGGACAAGAGCCGCATCAGGGAGCTGGAGGCCGCCATTGCACAGGCCGATGCCCGCGCCGCCGACCTGCGCCGTCAAGCGCAGGAGAAGCTGGCGGGTCAGACGGATCTGAACGATGCCACTGACCGGTTGGCCCAGACGGTCAGCGAGAAAAAGGCATCGCAGGCCGCTCTCTTGGCGGAGCGCGAGGCCGGACTGCGCGGGGCGGAGGACCTGCGCCGCGTGCAGGCGGATATGGCCGCCGACCGCGCCGACCGCGATCAGCTGGCGGAGCGCTTCCGCGCCGACAATAAACGGGCGCAGGAGGAGATCGCTGTCCATCAGACCCGCGTGAATGAGCTGACCTGTCAGGCAGAGAGCCTGCGCCGTCAGCTGGAGGAGCTGGCCCAGACAAAGCTGGCATTGGAGGCCCGCCGTGAGCAGCAGGGCCGTGAGAGCCGTCAGCTCAACGAAGCGCTGCTCAACGCCACGCAGGCGGAGGGCAGGCTGCGTCAGAAGCTGGAGAGCAGTGCCATGGAGGAGAGCCAGCTGCTGGACAAGCTGTGGGAGCGGTACAGCCTGAGCCACAGCGACGCGCAGGAGCAGCGCATCCAGCTGGAGAGCGTGCCCAAGGCTACCCGCCGTATCGCCGAGCTGAACCGTGAGATCAAGTCGCTGGGCACCCCCAATCTGGGCGCCATTGACGAGTTCCAGCGGGTGAACGAGCGCTATACCTACCTCTCCGACCAGCGCACCGACGTGGAGAAGGCCAAGGAGGAGCTGGCCGGCGTCATCGACCAGCTGACCCGCCAGATGACGGAGATCTTCGGCCAGCAGTTCCAGCTGCTGAACGAGAGCTTCCAGCAGACGTTTCTGGAGCTGTTCGGCGGCGGCAAGGCCCGTCTGGAGCTGGAGGATGAGAACGATATCCTCAACTGCGGCATTGAGATCAAGGTACAGCCCCCCGGCAAGCAGCTCAAGACCATCACGCTGCTGTCCGGCGGAGAGAAGGCCTTTGTGGCCATCGCCCTGTACTTCGCCATTCTGAAAGTACATCCCACGCCGTTCTGCGTCATGGACGAGATCGAGGCGGCGCTGGACGAGGCAAACGTGGTCCGCTATGCCCGCTATATGCGGCGCATCGCCGGCAAGACCCAGTTCATCGTCATCACCCACCGCCGCGGCACCATGGAGGAGGCCGACGTGCTGTACGGCGTGACCATGCAGGAGAAGGGCGTCAGCCGCATCCTCACCATCAACCTCAACGACATGGCAAAGGAACTGAAGATCAAGTAAGGAGGGCCCATGGGATTTTTCAAGAAGTTTAAGGAGGCATGGCTGGCGTCCATGACCTTTGACAGGCTGGACGACGCCTTTTACGAGGAGCTGGAGGAGGCGCTGATCCTGGCGGATCTGGGCGCGGCCTCCGCCGCCGACACGGTGGAGCAGCTGCGTAAGCGGGTGAGTCAGAAGCTGATGACCCGCGCCGATGAGGTGAAGGACGCGCTCCGCGACATTCTGGCGGAGAAGCTGAACGTGGGCGATCCGGCGCTGGATCTGTCCACCGCGCCCAGCGTGGTGCTGGTCATCGGCGTCAACGGCGTGGGCAAGACCACGTCCATCGGCAAGCTGGCCGCCCGTTTCAAGAGCGAGGGGAAAAAGGTGCTGCTGTGCGCCGGCGATACGTTCCGCGCCGCCGCCGCTGACCAGCTGGAGATCTGGGCGGGCCGCGCCGGCGTGGACATCGTCCGCCAGCATGAGGGCGCCGACCCGGGCGCCGTGCTGTTCGATGCGCTGCAGGCCGCCAAGGCCCGCCATGCGGACGTGGTGCTCTGCGACACGGCAGGCCGCCTCCACAACAAGCAGAATCTGATGAACGAGCTGGCGAAGCTCCGCAAGATCATCGACCGCGAAACGCCGGACGCCGCCAAGGAGACGCTGCTGGTGCTGGACGCCACCACCGGCCAGAACGGCCTCATTCAGGCCCGCCAGTTCAAGGAGACGGCCGGCCTGACCGGCATTATCCTGACGAAGCTGGACGGCACCGCCAAGGGCGGCATCGTGGTGGCCATTGCTCAGGAGCTTCAGGTGCCCGTGAAGTTTGTGGGCGTGGGCGAGGGCATTGACGACCTGCGCCCCTTCGACGCCCGTGAGTTTGTGAAAGAGCTGTTTTAAGGAGGGGCGATATGGAACGTGCAGACGGCCGGAAATACAACGAGCTGCGGCCCGTGGAACTGACGGCGGGCTTTACGAAATTTGCGGAGGGCAGCGTGCTCATCCGCTGCGGCGACACGGTGGTGCTGTGCAACGCCTCGGTGGAGGATCGGGTGCCGCCCCATGTGCGGCCCGGCCACGGCTGGGTCACAGCGGAATATTCCATGCTGCCCCGCGCCAATCGGGAGCGCAGCCGCCGCGATGTGGACAAGCTGAAGCTGTCCGGCCGCAGCGCCGAGATCCAGCGGCTCATCGGACGCAGCCTGCGCTCGGCGGTGGATATGGCCCTGCTGGGGGAGCGCACCGTCACCATCGACTGTGACGTGCTGCAGGGCGACGGCGGTACCCGTACCGCCTCGGTGACCGGCGGCTTCGCGGCGCTGGCGCTGGCCTGCCGTCGCCTGGTGGAGAACGGCGACATCGGGCGTATGCCCATCCGACACTATGTGGCCGGTATCTCTGCCGGCATCGTGGGCGAAACGCCCATGCTGGACCTGCAATATTCCGAGGACAGCCGCGCGCAGGTGGATCTGAACTGCGTCATGAATGAGCTGGGCGAGATCATCGAGATCCAGGGCACCGGCGAGGGCCGCGCCTTCTCCCTGAAGGAGCAGCAGGAGCTGGTGGAGCTGTGCGCCAGGGGCAACCGTGAGCTGATCCGGAAACAAAAAGAACTGCTGGGGGATATTTTACGATGAAATTTGTACTGGCCTCTCACAATAAGGGCAAGCTGGCCGAGATGCAGGCCGTGCTGGCGGAGCTGGGCGTCGAAGTGACGCTGCCCGCCGATCTGGGCATCGACGTGGATGTGGAGGAGACGGGGGAGACGTTTGCCGAGAACGCGGCCCTGAAGGCCAAGGCCATCATGGCCGCCAGCGGCCTGCCCGCCATTGCCGACGATTCCGGCCTGTGCGTCAACTGGCTCAACGGCGCGCCCGGCGTCTACTCCGCCCGCTACGGCGGGCTGGACAGCGACGAGGCCCGCTATAAGCTGCTGCTGCAAAATCTGCGGGGCGCCACGGACCGCAGCGCCTATTTCCATACCGCCATCGTCTGCGCCTTTCCAAACGGGGATGTGCTGACGGCGGAGGGCGACTGCCGCGGCGCCATTGCCTTCGCGCCCATGGGCGACGGCGGCTTCGGTTACGATCCGGTATTTCTGGTGCCCTCCCTGCGGAAGACCTTTGCCCAGCTGACGCCGGAGGAGAAGAACGCCATTTCTCACCGAGGCAACGCGCTGCGGGCCTTTTCCGCAAAATTGAAGGACTATCTCGGCAAAAACTGACGATTTGGAGAAAAAACAACTATGGAACTGACAAGCAAGCAGCGCTCTCAGCTGCGCGGTCTGGCCAATGACATCGACACCATTGTGCAGGTAGGGAAGGACGGCATCGGCGAGAATCTGGTCAAGCAGGTCAACGATGCGCTGGAGGCACGTGAGCTTATCAAGGGCCGCGTGCTGGAGAATTCCATGCTCACCGCCCGCGAGGCGGCGGAGGAGCTGGCTGTGGCCGCCCGCTGTGAGGTGGTGCAGGTCATCGGCAGCCGGTTCGTGCTCTATCGGATGCAGCACGACAGGAGCAAGCGGAAGATCGAGCTGGTGAAGGCCAAAAGGCCAATGGCATAAAGCGGAATATTTGAAGCAAAAAAACCTGTGAAAGCGGGAAAAGAAATGAAAATCGGTATTTACGGCGGTACGTTCGATCCTCCTCATAACGGCCATATCGCGGCGGCGCAGGCGGCCATGGACCAGCTGGGGCTGGACCGGCTGCTGCTGATCCCCACATTCCAGCCGCCCCATAAGGCGCTGCCGGAGGGGGCTCCATCGGCCCGGCAGCGGTATGACATGACGATGCTGGCCGCAGCTTCACTGGGGAAGAAGGCGGAGGTGCTGGACATTGAGCTGCGGCGCGGCGGCCCCAGCTATTCGTGGGAAACGCTGTGCATGATGAAGAAGCAGTTTCCGGAGGACGAATTGTGGCTCCTGATGGGGTCGGATATGTTCCTTACCCTGCAGGAATGGCGGGAGCCGCGGCGGGTGATGGCGATGGCGCACATCGGCGCGTTCAGCCGTGTGCAGGGCGGCGAAAAGGCCGAATTTGCCCGTCAGAAGGCGTTTTTGGAGCGGGAATTCGGCGCAGCGGTGACCATCATTCCCAATCCGCAGGTGGTGGAGCTGTCCTCCACAGAGGTGCGGCAGGCCTTGGCTGCCGGCGGCGGGGAGGACCTGCTGCCCCCCGCTGTATACGGGTACGCCCTGCGGGAAAGGCTCTACAACATGAACCGCCCCCTGACCGGTCTGACGCCGGACCAGCTGCGGCCCGTGGCCCTGAGCTATCTGAAGCCCAAGCGGATGCCCCACGTGCTGGGCACGGAGCAGGAGGCGGTCCGTCTGACCCGCCGCTACGGCGGCGATGAGACACAGGCGCGGATCGCAGCGCTGCTCCATGACTGTACCAAAAAGCTGGAGATGCCGGAGCAGCTGGCCCTTTGCAAAAGGTACGATATCGCACTGGATGAGCTGGAGAAGAAGGCGCTGAAGCTGCTGCACAGCAAGACCGGCGCCGCCATCGCGCGGGATGTGTTCGGCGTGGAGGACGCAGTGTATGACGCCATCTGGTATCACACCACCGGAAAGCCGGACATGACCCTGCTGGAGAAGATCATCTATCTGGCGGATTATATCGAGCCGAGCCGCGATTTTCCCGGCGTGGAGGAGCTGCGTCAGGCGGTGTACGAGGATCTGGATCACGGCCTGCTGATGAGCCTGTCCATGACCATACAGGAGATGGAGGAAATGGGCAATCCCGTCCACCATCTGACCCGTGACGCACGGGATTACTTATTGAAAAGAGGGATACGATGAAGACACCAAAGGAACTGGCGCTGCTGGCGGCGCGGGCGCTGTCCGACAAAAAGGGCAAGGAGATCCAGGCGCTGGAGATCGCGGACCTGACCACGCTGGCGGACTATTTCGTGCTGGCCACCGGCTCGTCCAACACCCAGATCAACGCGCTGGTGGACAACGTGGAGAAGGTGCTCCACGAGGAGGCGGGCGAGGAGCCGCTGCACCGCGAGGGCTACCGCGGCGGTACATGGGTGCTGCTGGACTACGGCTGCATCGCCGTTCACGTGTTCAACCATGAGGCCCGCGAGTTCTACGGTCTGGAGCGCCTGTGGCGCGACGGAAAGCCCCTGGACCTGACGGGCATCACGGACGACCACGAATAAGCCGAACAAAGAGACGGGCGCACCTGCGTCCGTCTCTTTTACAGTTATCCGCGCCCGCAGGCACAAAAAAAGCAGGAGGGAAGCTGCGCTTCCCTCCTGCGTGGACACAAAAGAATTTACTTGTCCGCTGCCACAGACTTGACGACCTTGATCTCGCGGCCGTTGTAGGTACCGCACTCCGGGCACATTCTGTGAGGCAGATGCAGAGCACCGCACTTGGGGCACGCCACCAGAGCGGGAGCTGCCAGCTTCCATACGGAAGAACGTCTCTTATTGCGTCTTTGCTTGGATACTTTTCCCTTAGGGACTGCCATGTTGACACCTCCTTGGTCTTAACTGCCTGAGCAGCAATTTATGATAGGTTCACTCGTCGTTGTGCAGGAGCTGGGCCAGCTTGGCCAGCCGCGGGTCCACCGCCTTTTTGCAGCGGCATTCCTCGCGGTTCAGGTTGGCGCCGCAGCCGGAGCAAAGCCCCCTGCAATCCTCGGAGCAGAGAAATTTCGTGTCCATACCGAGGATAAAGGCGTCCCGCGCCAGTTCCGTCACATCCACCTCGTCGTCCTCCAGCAGAACGATGTCATCGTCCTCGTCAGACTGGCGCTCCTCGGCCAGCACACAGGAGGAGGTCACGGTCTTTTCCCTGTCGAACTCCTGGGCGCAACGGTCGCAGATACAGTGGAGCGTGGTGGTGCTCTGAAGCTCACACAGCAGCACGCCCGCCTGATTTCGCAGCTGGCCGTCCACAACAACCGGCCGCGTCACAGGACAGGAGCCGCCGAATTCCAGATCGGAGAGGTCCATTTCAAAGCGAATCTCCTGTCGGGAACCGGGAGTATGCAGCAGCTTGTTTACGTTCAGACGCATAGTACACCTCGCAATGACACGAGTAGTATTATAGCCGACACAAAATCCCTTGTCAAACATTTTCTCATAAATATTTTGACTTTTTTCCAAAACCGGCTACAATAGACGGTGGCGACAGGGAGGAGGTGCGCTCATGCGGGAAATGACCATCGGGAAAAACGATGCGGGCGCGCGGCTGGACCGGTTCATATCCAAGGCGATGCCGCTGCTGCCGCCGGCGCTGCTGCAAAAATACATCCGCATCAAGCGCATCAAGGTCAACGGCGCCCGCGCCCAGCGGGATCAGCGGCTGACCGAGGGCGATGTGGTGCAGCTTTACATCAACGACGAATTCTTCGACAGGCCCTCGGAGGAGAACCTGTTTCTGACGCTGTTCAAGCCGCAGGTGGACGTGGTGTACGAGGACGAGAATCTGCTGCTGGTCAACAAGCGGCCCGGACTGGTGGTCCATGCCGATGAGACGGAGAAGGTGAATACCCTCATCAACCACATTCAGGCGTACCTGTACCAGAAGCGTGAGTGGAATCCCCGCTGGGAAAATGCCTTTGCACCGGCACTGTGCAACCGCATCGACCGGAACACCGGCGGCATGGTCATCGCCGCCAAGAACGCCGAGACGCTGCGGATCATCAACGAGAAGATCCGGCTGCGGGAGATCGATAAGCGGTATCTGTGCATCACTGTGGGGCGGCCCTGCCCGCCGGAGGGACGGATCGCCTGCTTCCTTTTGAAGGACGAGCAGAAAAAGCAGGTGTCGGTCTATCACCGGCCGGTGCCCGGGGGGAAGACCGCTGTGACGGACTATCGCACGCTGGAGACGCGGGGGGAGCTGTCGCTGGTGGAGGTGGGACTGGAAACGGGGCGCACCCACCAGATCCGGGCGTCCTTCGCCGATCTGGGCTGTCCGCTGCTGGGGGACGGCAAGTACGGCCGCGGTGAGGTGAACCGCCGTTACGGCGAGACGCGGCAGGCGCTGTACGCCTACCGGCTGACCTTCCAGCTGCCCACGGACGCGGGCCTTCTGAACTACCTTCGGGGGCGGACCTTCACCGTGGCAGACGTGCCGTTCCGACAGAAATATTTCGGGTGAAGCTACGATGCGGGACCGCGGGTGCGGCCCCGCACGATTTTTTTGTAAAAAACGGGAAAATCCATTGACTTTCCCTGCGCTTTTATATATAGTGTACCTGCTTTCTTTCGACGGGAAAAGCGGCGCGGGAACAGGCGCCGTCCGGCTCCGGCGGGGGAGGGCTATTTTATGAATGAACGGGGGAGGATAAATGTCCAAAGAGTTGATTCGCCTGCGGGATCTCTGCATGGCGTTTGACGACGAGCTGGTTCTCGATAATATCAACCTCTATATCAACGATTCCGAATTCCTCACACTGCTTGGTCCCAGCGGCTGCGGCAAGACCACGACGCTGCGTATCATCGGCGGGTTCACCACGCCCACATCCGGTGACGTGACCTTTGACGGTGTGAGGATCAATGACGTTCCGCCACACAAACGGCAGATCAACACGGTGTTCCAGAAATATGCGCTGTTCCCGCATCTGGATGTGTTTGAAAACATCGCCTT
>CAKTOK010000046.1 GCA_934589835.1 uncultured Oscillospiraceae bacterium
TCCGACGACAAGACGCTGAACGACTCCATGCCCGACGACAGCAAGCGCATCCCCTTCACCAACATGATCTATGTGGGCGACGGGCTCAGCGACGTGCCGTGCATGAAGATGATGCGGGCCTACGGCGGGCAGGCCATCGCCGTGTTCCAGTCCGGCAACCGCGCCGGTGTGGAGGATCTGCTGAGCAAGGGGCGGGTGGATTTCATCTTCCCTGCCGACTATCGCGAGGGCACGGGGCTGGACAGCACCGTGAAGAACATCATCCGGAAGATGGCCATCAGCGACGCGCTCACCGCCGAGAATGTCCAGCAGCTGCAGGCCATCGGGCGGGGCGATCTGCCGGAGCAGGTGAGGCTGTTTGAGTAAGGGCAGCCTTATACAGAAGCAAAGGAGACCCGTATGGCAAAGCCATACGGGTCTCCTTTCGCAGAAGGGCCGACAGGAAAACGCGGGGCCCTGCGGCCCCGCGAGATAGTTTTGATTACTCCACCGTCTCGATCAGGCCGTAGCCGCCGTTGTTGCGGTGGTACACCACGCAGATGGCGTTGTCGTCGATGCGGCGGAACACATAGAACGAGTGGTCCAGCAGGTTCATCTGGAGAATGGCCTCGTCCGTGGTCATGGGCTTGACGGCAAAGCGCTTGGTGCGGATGATGTCGAAGTCGTTATCCTCCACCACGTCGAACTCAGCGGGAACGGAGGGGACCAGCGCGTCGGGCCGCAGGTTCTTGGCCAGCCGCGTCTTGTTCTTGCGGATGCGGCGGTCGATGAGGCTCACTGCCTCGTCGATGGCGCCGCGCATATCGCCGTCAGGATCCTCCGTCTGCGCGCGGAACAACGTGCCGTTGGTGCTGCGGATGGTGAGCTCCACGACGCAGCGGTTCTTTTTCTCCACGGCAAAGGTCACAAAGGCGTCTGCCTCCTCCGGAAAGTACTTGTCCAGCTTACTGATCTTCTTTTCCGCGTATTCCTTGATGGAGTCGTTGAGGGAGATCTTCTTGCAGGCGAATGTGAACTTCATAGCTTTTGCTCCTTTCGTCAGTGCGGTCAACACAGGGCAGGGTCGGGGAGCGGGTTCCCTTTATCCTTTTCCGTATTATAGCAAATCGCAGTACGTTTGAAAAGCGGTTTTAGTGGAATTTGTGAAAACTTCACAAATCGTTTGCAATTTGGACACATTCGACACCATTCCCCAAAAGTCGCGGAAATGCGGCAAAACCTCCTATTTACACAGGCGGGAGACTGCGTTACTATGATAGAGGAAGCTTTCCAATATCCCACCCGCTTGGGCCGCTCTGCTTGCAGGGCGGCTCCTTTTTGTGAAAAAGGGAGACAACGGGCAGGCAGGGCGGCAGGGCATAAAAAAAGAGAGACGGCGGAGCCGTCTCTCTTTTCATCAGGTATCCAGCTTGCGGGAAAGGGAATCGTCCAGACGGACTGCGCCGTACAGGTTCTTGGCGGAGCAGCCGGCCCGACCGCCGCCGGCACAGGCGCACGCACAGGCACAGGCGCAGCTGGAGGCGCAGGCACAGTGTCCGCCGCCGCCAAAGCCGCCCCCTCCGAAGCCGCCGCCGCGGCTGCCTCCGCCAAAGCCGCTGCTGCGGGGCGGGCGGGGGCGCGTCTTGGTGCCCACGCTGCCCGGGCGGGGCTTGCCGTCGGGTCCGGCGGGGTACCAGAGGTGGTTGACGAAGACGTAACGGGTACCGAAGCCGCCGGCGTAGCCATCGCCGCGGCTGCGAATAACGAGGACGATGACCACAAGGATAAAGATGAATACCAGCATCCCCACGATCGCTTCGGCGTCATCGCTGTCATCGTAAGAATCATCGTAATCGTACCAGCCGTCATCCGGTGTGTAGTCGGCGCTGTTGTCCGGCGACAGGGTCGTGGGCCAGTCCGTGTAGCGCACCTGCACGTTCATCTTGTAGCCGTAGCTCAGATCGGAGGCGGTGATGGTCAGCCCATCCGCCACCCTCACGCTGTCCGCGCCGGAGATCGTACCCTCGGTGAAGTCGCCGGTCAAACCGGCGGGGTCGTGCCACGTCAGGGTCATCTCTCCCATCTCGGCCTCGTCGAACCAGCCGGGGGTGTAGTCGTAGGTCACGGCGTCGCCGTCCAGCGTGTACATATACTCCTGTGTCCAGGCGTAGGAGAAGGTGAACGTCTCGTCCGCGTCATAGGCGCGGTCCAGATAGACGTACATATAGCTGTTGTCGAAGTCCAGACGCTCGATGTTGTCGGTGAGGGTCGTGGCATCACGGATGGAGCCGTTGGGCACGCCGATCTTCAGCTCCTGCCCATAGGGCAGGTCCTCCAGCGCCGTCCATGTCAGGGAGACGGTGATGTGCAGGCTGCCATCGTCGGTGTTGGGCGTTGCGGACACCTCGTAGCGGTCGATGTAGTCGTAATCCGCCCAGGCGGTGGCGGTCAGGCACAGGGCCGCCAGCAGGCTCAGCGCCAGCACGGTCAGTTTTTTCAGCACAGAACCGCCTCCTCCCTGTTGCCGGTCTGAAGCTGGCAGATATGATCCAGCTTGGCGCTCTCCGCCCGAATGGCGGCGCAGCGGGGACTGTCCCAGATGGCGGGCCAGTCGTCGGTCAGCAGGTTCCCCAGCGGGGCGCTGCTGAGCCAGCTCTGGCAGGGGATAACGCTGCCGTCCGGCGCCACGGCCATGTTGGAAAGACAGGCGCCGCAGCTGGGGATCAGGTGGAGCCCCAGCGCGCGCAGCGTCTCCTCCGGCAGCCAGCCCGGGCTGGTGAAGTCCAGCTCCATGCCCAGCTCCTCCACCACGGGGGCGGCCTTTTGCAGCACGTCCGTCAGCTCCTGCTCCGTCAGGCGGGTGGCGCGGCTGTCCGCACCCTCGGCGCTGCCGGAGGGGATGAGGCCGGAGCAGGTGGCGTAGCGCACGCCCAGCGAGGCGGCGAAGCGCAGGGTGGCGGCATAGTCGCGGTTCAGGCTGCACAGCGGAGTGTTCACGGAGACGATGAGGCCCGCGGCCACGGCGTTTCGGATGCCCTCCGCCGTTTTGGCGAAGCCATCGGCCCCCACAAGGCTGTTGTGTACGGCGGGGTCGGCGCTGTACAGCGTGACCTGCACGCTGTCGAGGCTGGCGGCATAGAGTCCGGCGCACAGCTCCGGCGTCAGCAGCTGGCCATTGGTGTTCAGCCGTGTGACGAACCACTGGGCCGCGCTCACCAGCTCCACCAGATCGGCGCGGAGCGTAGGCTCGCCGCCGGTGAAGGTGACCTGCGGCACATTGGCGTTTTGCAGGCGGCGGAGAAGCTCCAGCCACTGCTGCGTGGACAGCTCCGGCGCGTCGGCCAGAGACTGGCCGGCGGCGTAGCAATGGAGGCACTTCTGATTGCAGTGCCACGCGCCGTCCTTGTGCATGGCGCTGAGCATCAGATCCATACGATGGGGGGCTGTCATCTCGGCGGCGTAATCTCTCAGCGACAGTACGCCCACCTCAGCCTCCGGCTCCTGCCCGCGGGCAATGGCCACCAGTGAGGTGAGCATCAGGGACAGATCATCGGCCAGCGCCGCCTTTTTTGTGAAGGGATAGGTCTTATGGGTCTCTGCCACGGCGGACGCGGCCATGGCCTGCCAGTCGGATTCGCTGATCTCCAGGCCGGCAAAGGGCTCCAGCCGGTCCATGAAATTGGCCAGCAGGATGGCCCACGACAGGTTCAGCGGCACCAGCTTATCGCCGTTGAGCAGCAGCAGGAATGGCGCACCGGACGCGTCCTCCCGCGGGGGGATCATGTGGATGCGGACAGCGCCGCGGCCCTTGGGGTCCAGCGTGATATGCCGCACGCAGTGCAGGTGCTTCCGGCGGTACTGCCGTTCCAGAAAAGTAGGCATGGGCGTTCCTCCTTTCAAGGCGTCTACTTGTGCAGAGTATAGCATATCCGGCGGCGGATGGCAACAAAAACGCCCCGCCATACGGCGGGGCGGCGGGGTTCAGTCATTGACATCGTAGAAGATGCGCTCGCCCTCCTCGGCAAGGCCCAGCAGGTCTCGGGCCAGGCCCTTGATGAATTCAGGGTCGTCCTTCTTATCCAGATCGGACTGGAGCGCCTGATTCTCCTGGGTCTTCTCCTGCAGCTGCTGGGTGAGGGACGCCTCCTGCGCCCGCACCTCCTTCAGGCGGCCGTAGACGTTGACGATCTCCACGCCTATCACCACGATAAGGACGGCCAGCACCAGCACCAGCGCCGTGTTGTTCCGTTTTTTGCGGGGTCTCTTCTGCTGCGCCATGGCCGACCGCTCCTTTCTGCGGCCGTCGTGGCCGCCTCTTCTTTTTCATTGTAGCGCAGGCGCGGGAAAAAGAAAAGTGTTTTTTCCGGAAAGCGGCGGCTTTTTTCAGCCAGCGGACCAGAAGCACGGCGGGACGGCATAGCAGACGGACGAACTGCACCGCCGCATCCAGCCAGAAGTCCCACAGCGGGCGCAGCAGCGGCGGCAGGGTCAGGCCGTACAAAAGAGCGCCCAGCGCCATGCCGGTCAGCATATAGAGCCGCAGCTCCCCCTGCCCCACCCGCAGGGCAAACCACAGCAGCAGCAACGACATGGCGGCGATATACACCGCGTCCAGCGCGGCGGTGAGCCGTCGGTCACGGCGGCGGCGCAGGCGTACCGTCCGCAGCAGGTCGTAGACCATGGCGGAGGCCGCGCCCAGCAGGGCCGCCGTCAGGTAGGCGCTGAGCTGCTGGGATACATGATTTTCCACGGGCTCAGCCGAACAGGCGGGAGAGGAATGAACCCTGACGCGCCTCCGTGTCCTCGTAGGAAAGGGCGTCGATGCGGCCGTCCACCTGCATTTCGCCGCCGTCCAGCGACAGCTTGCCGATGTGCAGGTCCTCCCCGCTGATAATGAGCGTGCCGGCGCCGGTGGTGGTGACGATGCAGTTTTCGTCGAAGCGCACCACGTCCTCCACGCCGGAGATGCTCAGCTTTTCCCGTCCCTCCAGCTGGAGACGGTGATAGGCGGCGGCGCCGCCGTCGGTCATGTCGTATGCTGCCATAGAAAAAGCGCTCCCTCCCACACAGATTCTCTGTATGGTATGAGGGAGCGTCTGTATTTATGACGGTTTGTCCTGCGGCGCCGTTTCCCGATACATGGCGGCGGCCGCGTCCTTGCCCACGCTCTCCGCCACGGAGAGCACCTCCACCGTCAGGGTCTTTTGACCGAAGCGGACGGAGATAACGTCGCCCACCTTCACATCGTAGGACGCCCGCTGGACCCGTCCGTTCACGGTGACGCGCTCGTTGTCGCAGGCCTCGTTGGCCACGGTGCGGCGCTTGATGAGGCGGGAGACCTTCAGATATTTGTCAAGACGCATGGGATCCCTCCTTCGGAACAGTAAGAGAGCCGGTGTGAGATCACACCGGCTCTCGCAGAAGCAATTATTCGGCGACAGCGTCCTTCAGGGCCTTGCCGGCCTTGAACGCGGGAACCTTGGAGGCGGGGATCTCCACAGCCTTCATGGTGCGGGGATTCAGGCCGGTGCGGGCGGCGCGCTTCTTGGTCTCAAAGGAGCCAAAGCCCACCAGCTGCACCTTCTCCTCAGCCTTCAGCGTCTCGGTGATGGTCAGCAGCGCGGCGTTGACGGTAGCCTCGGTGTCCTTCTTGGACAGACCGGTCTTCTCCGCCACGGCGGCGATCAGTTCAGTCTTATTCATGATAGTTCCTCCCAATTTTTCTTTTGTTGACGCCGCCCGACAAGACGGCGTATCTCAAAACGATTCGAAATCGCATTAAGAACGTTTTGCCGCGTTCCACAGAGCAGTCATCTCCTCCAGCGACAGCTGGCCCAGCTCCCGCCCCTGCGCGGCCGCGCCCGCTTCCACGGCGCGGAAGCGGCGGATGAATTTTTCGCAGGTGCCGTTGACGGCATCCTCCGGATCGCAGCCGCAGAAGCGGCCCACCTTGACGGCGGCGAACAGCACGTCGCCCAACTCCTCCGGCACGTCGCCGTCCGTCTCCACGGCGCGGCGCAGCTCGGACATCTCTTCGTCCAGCTTGTCCAGCGCGCCCTGTACGTCCGGCCACTCGAAGCCGGCGGATGCCGCCTTCCCTTGCAGCTTCTCCGCCCGCCAGAGGGACGGCAGACTGCGGGCCACGCTGTCCATACTGTCAGCCACGGTCCGCTGGCCCTTCTCCTGACGCTTCAACTGCTCCCAGCTGACCGGCGCGGAGTCCGGCGAGTCCTCGTGAGCGTCGCCGAAGACATGGGGGTGGCGGAACAGCAGCTTCTTCACCACGCCGTCGCACACATCGTCCATGGTGAAGCGGCCGGCATCGGACTCGATATCTGCGTGGAACACCACCTGCATCAGCACGTCGCCCAGCTCCTCCTTCAGGAGCACGGCATCATCGGTGTCGATGGCCTCGGCAGCCTCGTAGGCCTCCTCCAGCAGGCCGCGCCGGATGGAGCGGTGAGTCTGCGCCTTGTCCCAGGGGCAGCCGTCCTCCGAGCGGAGCAGCCGGATGATCTCCAGCAGATCCTCGTAGCCATAGCGTGGTTTCCTAATAAAATTTATCATACTTACGCTCCTATTGCAAGAGGTTTTCGCGTTGGTGCGCCGAAAAGTTCAGTGTAAATGCAGCATTCGGGCAATTTTTTCACCTTTCGGCAGGGCTGCCACGTCAGCACGGGTCACGGCGCCCAGCGCCAGCGCCAGCACCGCATAGACCAGCGCCGCCACGATGATGGCGGGCAGCACGGCCCAGCGATTGGGCAGCACGGTCAGCAGCAGGCGGTAGGACGAGCGGGCGGCCAGCGCCATCACCGCCGTGATGAGCAGCGGCTTGCCAAACAGGCGGAAGTAGGAGGGCCGCTCCGGCACGCAGCGGGCGATGGCGATGAGGTTCAGCACCACGATGAGCCCGTAGCAGTACAGGGTGCTGACCGGCGCGCCCCGCACGTTGGTGGCAGGGTCGCCCACCATCAGGTAGTTGGTGACGACCTTCAGAGCACCGCCGCACAGCAGAGTGACAACGGGAATATACTCTCTGCCGTAGGCTTGCAGAACGCCGTTGGTGGCCACCATCAGGCACACGAAGATGCAGGCGATACCCAGAATGGTCAGGTGATAGGCGGCGGCCTCCGCCGTGGCGGGCACCGCCGGATACAGCAGGTGCAGGATGGGGCCGGCCAGCACGGACAGTCCCGCGCCGGCCGGGAGCGCGATGAGCACCGTCAGCCTCAGGGCCGCGGCGGTGCTGCGGCGGGCGGCGGCGCGGTCGCCGCGGGCCAGCGCGGCGGCAATGTCCGGCACAAGGCTGACGGTGACGGGATAGATAAAGGACGGGGGCAGTGCGAAGAGCGTCATGCCGAAGGTATACTCGCCGTACAGGGCGGTGGCAGTCTCCTCGGTATAGCCCAGCGTGTTCTGAAGAGTGGTCATCACCAGCGCCTGATCCAGCAGGGTGATGAGGCTCATGCCTGCCGCGCCCAGCGTGATGGGGATGCCGGCTGTCAGCAGGGTGCGGAGCACCGTGCCGCGCTGCGGCGGCGTATCCGCGGCGGGCGCGGTATCGCGGCGGCGCAGCAGGAGGACCGCCAGCACCGCCAGAGACAGCAGGGACCCTGCGGTGACGCCGGCAATGGCGCCGGCGGCGCACTGGGCGGAGGACGCTCCCCGATGCAGCAGCACCAGACACAGGGCAAGGCCCACCACCAGCTTGCCGCCGGACTCCGTCACCTGGCTGACGGCGGTGGGCGTCATGTCGCCCAGCCCCTGAGTATAGCCGCGGATGGCGGAGGACAGGCAGACGAACAGCACCGCCGGTCCCAGCGTGCGGATGGCCGGCGCGGCCAGCGAATCGTGGAGCAGGCCGGACAGAAGCCGGGGGAAAAGGCACATGACGGCGCTGCACACCAGCCCGACGATGGCCAGCAGCGCCAGCGCCGTGCGGAAAATGCGGCGCTGGCTGTTGCGGCGGCCCTGCGCTGCCGCCTGCGAAACCAGACGGGACAGAGCCAGCGGCAGTCCGGCGGTGGACAGCACCAGCAGCAGGTTATAGATATTATAGGCGGCGTAGAAGTGGGCCATGCCCTCCTTGTCCAGAAGGTTGCCCAGCGGGATCTTGTAGAGCGCGCCCAGCACCTTCGTGACCGCCACGGCGACGGCCAGCACGGCGGCGCCGCTGATAAAATTGTGCCGTCGCTGCGCCATACCGCACCTCCCGCTTACTTCTGCATATTCTCGTGGAACCGGCGGAACGTCTCCAGATCCTGGGCGAGCTTCTCGGGACGGGCGATGTACTCCGCAGGGAATTTGGGATGAAAAACCCGCTCGATCCGGTCGCGGACCGGATCCACCATCTTTGTGGAGCCGCCGGCGCCCAGAGACAGGATGCTGTGCAGCTCCTCCATGATGTAGATATTATACAGTCCCTCCGCGCCGGATATGCACCAGCCCACATTCTCGAAGCTGCCGGACATATACTTCTGGCGGTAGAGGTAGTAGGGCGTGAAATGCGCGGCGCGCAGGGCGGTGTTGGCGTAGTCCAGCATGGCGGACACATCCTGCGCCGACGGAATGGGCAGGCCCTCCAGCAGGATGCGGCTGCCCTTTTTCAGGCTGAGGGTGTGGACGGTGATGTTGTCCGCGCCGAAGGTCAGGCACTTGTCCAGCGTGCGGCGGAAGCCCGCCGGTGTGTCGGCGGGCAGGCCGGCGATCAGGTCCATGTTCACATGGGGGAAGCCCATGGAGGCGGCCAGCGCCATGGTCGCCTCGATGTCCGCTGCCGTATGACGGCGGCCGATGGCCCGCAGGACCGCGTCCTCCATGGACTGGGGGTTGACGCTGATGCGGTCCGCGCCGTGGTCCAGCAGGACTTGCAGCTTCTCTCGGGTGATGGTGTCGGGGCGGCCCGCCTCGATGCAGTATTCGGCGCAGCCAGACAGGTCGAAGCTGCGGGCCAAATGGGTCAGCAGGCGGTCCAGCTGCGCGGCGGAGAGGGTGGTGGGCGTGCCGCCGCCCATATAGAAGGACTTGACGGAAAGGCCCGTCTCCGCCACCATGCGGCCGGCGGCGGTGATCTCCGCCTCCAGCGCCGCCAGATACGGCTCCATCAAGCCGAAGGATTTCTCCACCGATGCGGAGACAAAGCTGCAATAGGCGCAGCGGGTGGGACAGAACGGGATGCCCACATAGAGGGAGATCTCGTTGGGGCGCAGGTCGCGCTTGGCCTTCAGGCCCGCCTGCGCCGTTTCGATGGCCAGACGGCGGCGCTCCGGCGAGACGAAATAGGTGTCCCGCAGGATGCGGTCGGTCTGGGTCTCGGTGCGGCCCTGCTCCAGCAAGGCGCGGGCCAGCTTGCCCGGGCGGATGCCGGTGAGGGCACCCCAGCTGGGGGTGACGCCGGTGATGTCACGCGCCGCCTTGAAGAAGGACAGCTTCAGGGCGCGCTGGCGCAGACGCTCCCGCTCGTACTCGTTTGGGGCGTCCGTCAGGACGGCGCGGGAAATGCCCCGCGCCGTTTTGCCGTGATAGCGGATGGTGGTGACGCCGGTGGCGTACCGCTTCCCCTCCGTCAGTGTGACGAGGGCACAGTCGTCCTCCTCCGGTGCGGGCGTCTCGTAGACGGGGCGCTCGTCGGGGAAGAAGGCCAGCAGGCTCTGCTCAACGGCGTAGCGGTCGTCATGGCCGCGGAATTGCAGCTTCATCGGCCGCTCCCCTGCCGCATATAGGGGTTGTTGCGGCGTTCAAAGTCCAGCGTCGTCTCCATATCGTGGCCTGGGAGTACCCGCAGGTCTCCCTCCAGCGATGCCAGACGGCCCAGCGACGCCAGCATCTTCCGGTAATCGCCGCCGGGGAAATCGCACCGGCCGCAGGAGCAGCGGAACAGGGTGTCG
This sequence comes from uncultured Oscillospiraceae bacterium, assembly GCA_934589835.1. Classification (GTDB taxonomy): domain Bacteria; phylum Bacillota; class Clostridia; order Oscillospirales; family Oscillospiraceae; genus Vescimonas. Next base: position 9,867 of record CAKTOK010000046.1, read on the forward strand.
CCGGCGAACAGCACGCCCTGCCCCTCCACCAGCAGGCAGACGGAGCCCTCGGAGTGGCCCGGCGTTTCCAGCACGCGGAGAGTCAGCCCGCCCAGCGGCAGGGTATCGCCCTCCTTATAGTAGCGCTGGTTCTCCGGCCCCACCTTGCGGAACAGCAGCTCGCCGCGCTCCGTGTCCACGGCGTCCTTTTCGTGGATATATACCGGCACGTCCGGGTGCTTCTCCAGCAGCGGCCGGACGGCGGAGGTGTGATCAAAGTGGCCGTGGGTCAGCAGGATATATTGCAGGGTGCAGCCGCTCTGCGCCACCATGCGCTCCACCTGCGGCGCGTCGTCGCCGGGGTCGATGAGCGCGCAGACCTTTGCCGTCTCGTCGCACAGCAGGTAGCAGTTGGTCATGATGGGCCCCACCTGTAGAGATGTGATCTTCATCGCGCTCTCCTTTCTCACAGCTGGTCGGTGTCCACCACCAGCGTCAGCGGGCCGTCGTTCAGGCTCTCCACCTGCATATAGGCGCCGAACTCGCCGGTCTCGGTGTGGAAGCCCTTGCTGCGGCACTCCTGCACGAACTTTTCATACAGGGGGATGGCCACCTCGGGACGGGCGGCAGCCAGGAATTCAGGACGGCGGCCCTTCTTGCAGTTGCCGTACAGCGTGAACTGGGAGATGATGAGCAGCTCGCCCTTCACCTCGTCCAGACCGCGGTTCATCTTGCCGTTCTCGTCCTCAAAAATGCGAAGCCCGGTGAGCTTGTCCGCCAGCTTGACGGCCTGTGCCTCGGTGTCCTCGTGGGTCACGCCCAGCAGGATGAGGAAGCCCTCTCCGATCTGGCCGTGTACCTTGCCGTCGATGGTGACGGATGCGTGCTTCACGCGGGTCAATACTGCTCTCATGGCATATCGCTCCTTTTTCTGGTTTAACCGGCGGGGCGGGTGACCCGCATGACGCCGGAGATCTGCTCGATCCTCCGCATGACCGTTTGCAGCTGCTGGCTGTCGGACACGTCCGTGTCCAGCGTGATGAGGGCAAAGCCGTCCGGCGTGCTGCGGGCGTTCAGGGAAGAGACATGGGTCTTGGTGCTGGACAGTACCGTGGAGATGTCCACGATCAGGTTCAGGCGATCCTTGGCCACCACCTCCAGCGTGGTGCGGTAGCTTTCGCGGGTGTTGCTGCCCCACGACACATTGATCCAGCGTCCCGCCTCCTCCGGCTTGCGGCGGGCGGGGTCGGCGTTGGGACAGTCCGCCCGGTGGACGGAGATGCCGTAGCCCCGGGTGATGAAGCCCACGATCTTGTCGCCGGGTACGGGGGTGCAGCACTTGGAGAACTTCACAAGGCAGTTGGTCAGGCCCTCCACCACGATGCCCTGCTCCCCCTTGGTGCGCTGGGGCACGGCGGGACGGGTCTGCTGAGGCTGATCCGGCAGCGGCACCTCGACCTGCCGCTCGGTCTGGTGCTGGTGAAGGATGCGCTGGATGTCTTCCCGCAGGCGGCCCATGACCTTCAGGGCGGAGACGCCGCCGTAGCCGATGGCGGCGTACATATCGTCCAGACTGTTATAGCACAGCTTTTTCAGGACGCCGGGGAGGTTCTCCTCGCTGGTCAGCTCCTTCAGGGTGACGCCGGTGCGCTTCAGCTCCGACTCAAAGCTCTGGCGGCCATTGACGATATTCTCGTCCCGCTTCTCTCGCTTGAACCACTGGCGGATCTTGCTGCGGGCGTTGCTGGAGCGGGCGATCTTCACCCAGTCGCGGCTGGGGCCGTG
>CAKTOK010000047.1 GCA_934589835.1 uncultured Oscillospiraceae bacterium
GGTTGGTATATCGGTATTACAGCGGCTTCCCAAGCCGTTAAGGCGGGTTCGACTCCCGTACCCTGCTCCAAAAAAGAAAGACACCCACATGGGTGTCTTTCTTTTTTGGAGCAGCACTTTTGCTACGCAAAAGTGGTCGCCTGCGGGCGGGTGATTGAACGCGAGTGGGGGAACCCGTCAAAGGTTCCCCCCTCACACTCCCCCTTCCTTGCGGTGGGCGGGAGTGCAGACAACAAAACATGTGGGCAGTCACAAAACGAAACCCCGCCTGACCACAGCGGTCAGGCGGGGTTTCCTTTGTTTTCAAGCACTTCCGGCGATTTCTCCGTATAAAATCGGCCGCCTGCTCTTTTCTTTTTACGCCAGAAGGGCGCGGTCGTTGTCGTATTCCTCGCCGCTGACCCTGCTGAACAGCTCCAGCAGCTGGGGCACGGTGAGTCTGGCCTTCTCCTCGCCGGAGATGTCCAGCACCACGCGGCCCTTGTGCAGCATGATGAGCCGGTTGCCATAGTGGATGGCGTCCCGCATATTGTGGGTGATCATCAGGGTGGTCAGATGGTTCTCCCGCACCAAGCGGTCGGTAATGTCCATGACGCGCTGGGCGGTCTGGGGGTCCAGTGCGGCGGTGTGCTCATCCAGCAGCAGCAGCTTGGGCCGCTGCAGCGTGGCCATCAGCAGGGTCAGGGCCTGCCGCTGGCCGCCGGAGAGGGTGCCCACCTTGGTGGTGAGGCGGTCCTCCAGCCCCAGCCCCAGCTCCCGCAGGCGGCGGCGGTAATCCTCCCGCTCGCTGCGGCGGATGCCCGGGCGCAGCGTGTGGCGGCGGCCGCGGCGCTCGGCCAGCGCCAGATTCTCCTCGATCTGCATACCGGCGGAGGTGCCCATCATGGGGTCCTGATACACGCGGCCCAGATAGCGGGCGCGCTTGTACTCCGGCATGGCGGACACGTTGACGCCGTCCAGCTCGATGCTGCCCTCGTCAGGCCGCCAGGTGCCGCAGATGGCGTTCTGCATGGTGCTCTTGCCCGCGCCGTTGCCGCCGATGACCGTGACGAAATCGCCATCGTGCAGCGTCAGGGTCAGATGATCCAGCGCCACGCGCTCATCCACGGTGCCGCTGTTGAAGGTCTTGGTGATGTTATTCATTTTCAGCATGGCCGCTGCCTCCCTTTCCTGCGCGGATACGCGCCTTTGCTTCCTGCTTCAGATACGGTACGCCAAGGAATACCGCCACCACGATGGCGGAGAACATTTTCAGAAGATCGGTATCGAAGCCCGCGAAGATGATGACCTGATACACGATGTAGTAGATCACCGCGCCCAGCGCCACGCCGCCCAGCTGCACGGCCATCCGGACGCTCCAGCGGCCCAGCACCGCCTGTCCGATGACCACCGCCGCCAGGCCGATGACCACGGCGCCGCGGCCCATGTTCACATCGGCGTAGCCCTGATACTGGCACAGCAGCGCGCCGGACAGGGCCACCACGCCGTTGGACAGCGCCAGCCCCAGCACCTTCATCAGCTGGGTATTGACGCCCTGCGCCCGGCTCATCACCGGATTGCAGCCGGTGGCGCGGAGAGCGCAGCCCAGCTCTGTACCGAAGAACAGCACCAGCAGGACGCACAGCACCGCGCACACCGCCAGCAGCACCGGCAGCGCGCCGGTCACGTCCATCTGACTCAGCAGGACCTTGAGGCTGCGGGCGGGCAGCGCCTGATTGGCCTTGCCCAGGATCTTCAGATTCACCGACCAGAGCACCATCTGGGTCAGGATGCCCGCCAGAATGGGCGGGATGCCCAGCAGCACATGGAGCAGGCCCGTGACCGTACCGGCCAGCACTCCGGCCAGCACGGCGCACAGCATGGCAAGCCAGATGCTGCGGCCGTTCAGCAGCAGTACCGTGCATACCGCCGCGCCGGTGCAGATAGAGCCGTCCACGGTGAGATCGGCAATATCCAGAACTTTATAGGTGATGTATACGCCGATGGCCATAACGCCCCAGATCAGTCCCTGCGCGATGGCGCCGGGCATGGCGGCAAGCAGCTGTAGCATGGGAAAACGACCTCACTTCCGGTTCAAAATTTACGCCATCGCCTCATAGCCCTCAGGCACGGTGATGCCCAGTGCCTCGCACATGGCGGGGTTGTACATCTTGGTGGCGGGCGCGTACTGGATGGGCATGGCGGAAATGTCCGCCTCGCCGGTGAGGACCTGCGCGGCCATCTCGCCGGTCTTGTAGCCCAGATCGTAGTAGCTGATGGACAGGGTGGCGATGCCGCAGCCGGCGCAGAGGCCCTGCTCACCGGCCACCACAGGAGTCCCTGCATTCAGGACGATGCTGCCGATGGTCTCCGTGCAGGAGGCGGCGGTGTTGTCGGTGGGGATATAGATCACGTCGCTGTCGGCGGCGGCCTTGGTGGTCACTGCGGCCACGTCGTTGGAGTCGGAGAAGGAGTAGCGCTGGCAGGCGATGCCCTTATCGGTGAGGTATTCCTCCACCACCTGTACCTGATACGCGGAGTTGGGCTCGGCGGAGCAGTACAGCAGGCCCACGGTCTTCGTCTCAGGCAGCAGCTCCAGGATCATATCCGCCTGCTCCGTCAGGGGCGCCAGATCGGAGGTGCCGGAGACATTGCCGCCCACGGTGCCGGAGAAGTTGTCGATGCCCAGCGCCACGCCATACTCGGTAACGGCCGTGCCCATGATGGGGATCTCGGTGGTGGCATTATAGGCGGCCTGCAGAGCCGGCGTGGCGTTTGCCAGGATCAGGTCCACATTCTTGGATACGAAGCCGTTGACGATGGTGGTGCACATATTCTGGTCGTTGGCGGCGTTCTGCACGTCCACGTCCACATTCTCCGCACCCAGCTTCTCCTGCAGGGCGTCGATGAAGCCCTGCGTAGCGGCGTCCAGCGCGTCGTGGGTCACCAGCTGGCACACGCCCACGGTATACTTCCTGGCGGTGTCGCCGCAGGCGGCCATGCTCAGGCACATGGCGCCGGCGAGGAGGGCGGTCAGCAGCCGCCGCGTGATGTTCTTCTTCATGATGGGTTCCTCCTGTTTCCGTTTGGTGGTTTTTGAACTTTGGGGTACAAAAAAGCCGCCCTGTGGACTTGTGGTCCATAGGGCGGCTTTCTGATCGCTCCGTCTTTGAAAAAGAACGGCCTTCTCTGTTCAGCAGCGTTTCTGGGCATCACAAATCGCTTTTACTTCATCCGCATAGGTAAAGTAAAAGTAAAAGCTATAAGCGTATGCCTTGTACTGCTGCATCATGTTCCGGCGTTCTCCTTTCTCAAAGTTTTCTGTAACATATCATGGGCGGCGCCTCTGCGTCAACCGTCAAATTCACCAAAAATCAACGCGCGCGCCCCTTAAATTTGTCGATGTCCTCCGCGAAGCGACGTTATCGCGTTCTTTGTCTCTCTCATGCGGCCGTTCCATGGGAGGACAGCCGGCAGCGGCCAGTCGGGGAAAAGCCGCCGAAGACGGCGCCGCGCCGGACGCGCCTTTTTGTCAAACGGGAGCATTGACCGCGGAAGAAAGTTCCTCTATAATATGAGGTCAGGAATCGCCATTCTATGCAAAGGAGCAACCGCGTATGAACGAGATCTATGTCACCGGCCACCGCAATCCGGACACTGACTCCATCGTGGCCGCCATGTCCTACGCCGCGCTGAAGAACGCGCTGGGCGAAAAGGAGTATGTGGCGGTGCATCTGGGCACCATCAGCGATGAGACGAACCGTATGCTGGAGCGGTTCCATCTCAGCCCGCCCCGCTTCATCCAGAACGTCCGCACACAGGTGCGGGATCTGGACTTCGACCGTCCTCCCTGCCTGGACGCCTCGGTCACCATGGACCGCGCGTGGAAGCTCATGCGGGACCAGAAGATCTCCGCCATCCCTGTGGTCAACGAGGACGGCACGCTCCACGGGATGCTCTCCGCCGGCGACATCGCCACGTTCAGCCTGAACACCGTGGGCGACCCCCGGGTGGACGATATCCCGCTGTTCAACCTGCTGAGCGTCATCGAGGGCCGCGTCATGGGCGACGGCGGTGATCTGGTGGACAGCGTCAGCGGCACCGTGTCCATCGCCCTGCCCCAGAACTGCGAGAACCTGCTGTTCGACAGCGAGGACACCATCGTGCTGTGCGGCAGCCAGCCGGACATGATCCGCCGCGCGCTGGACCGGCAGGTGGCCTGCCTCATCCTGTGCCAGACGGATGTGGACCCCGCGTGGCTGGAAAACTCCGGCAAGACCTGCATCATCTCCACGCCGCTGGACGCCAGCCGCGTCCACCGGCTCATCTATCAGGCCACCCCCATCGACCGGCCCTGCGCCGCCGACGGACTGATCTCCTTCCATCTGGACGACTACATCGACGATGTGCGCGAGGTGGTGCTGAAGAGCCGCTACCGCTGCTATCCCGTGCTGGATGAGGAGGAGAAGGTGGTCGGCACACTGTCCCGCTATCACCTGCTGAAGCCCCGGCGCAAGCAGGTGGTGCTGGTGGATCACAACGAGCTGTCCCAGACGGTGCCGGGCATCGATCAGGCCGAGATCCTGGCCATCATCGACCACCACCGCCTGGCGGACATCCAGACCCGCCAGCCCATCGCCGTCCGCAACGAGCCGGTGGGCAGCACCAATACCATCATCACCTCCATGTATCAGGAGTACGGCGTTACCCCGTCCCCCCACATGGCGGGGCTGATGGCGGCGGCTATCCTCTCCGACACGGTGATGTTCAAGTCCCCCACCTGCACCAAGCGGGATATCGCCATGGCTGAGCGGCTGGCCCGCATTGCCCGGGTGTCCCTGAAGGATCTGGGGCGCGAGCTGTTCAGCGGCAGCAACGACGGCAAATCCGCCGAGGAGCTGCTGCGTAGCGATTTCAAGGAGTTCCACATCGCCGAGCAGAATCTGGGCGTGGGGCAGATCACCTGCATCGATTCCCAGAAGCTGCTGGAGCGCAAGGACGAGCTGCTGGATGCCATGCGTAAGGCCCAGAAATCCAACAGCTACGACATGGTGATCCTGATGCTCACCGACGTTTTGCAGGAGGGCAGCCAGCTGCTGTACATCGGCAGCGACGACACCATCCGCAACGCCTTTGCGGTGGAGCCGCGGGACAACGCGGTGTTCCTGCCCGGCGTCATGTCCCGCAAAAAGCAGGTCATTCCCATGCTGACCACCCTGTGGGGCTGAGAACGCCGAAAAAACCTTTCGTGCCGTGGCGTAATGCCGTTGGCCTGGCAGACAGCAATAAGCATCCCCCCTGCGGGCGCAGGGGGGATGTTTTATTTCGGTATTTACTCGGCCTCGGCCAGCGCCTTGGCAGCGGCAATGGCCTTCTCCTGCGCCGCAGCGGGGCAGTCCTCGTAGCGGACGAAGTTGAAGGTGAACGTACCGCGGGACTGGGTCATGGAGCGCAGGTCGATGGCGTAGCTCATCATCTCGGCCATGGGGACCTCGGCCTCCAGCACCGTCTCGCCGTCGCCGGTGGGGTTCATGCCCATGACGCGGCCGCGGCGCTTGTTCAGGTCGCCCATCACGTCGCCCACGAAGTTGTCGGGGATGGTGACCTTCAGCTCGCCGATGGGCTCCATCAGCACGGGCTTGGCCTCGGGCAGAGCGGCCTTGAACGCCAGGTTGGCGGCCAGCTTGAACGCGATCTCGGAGGAGTCCACGGGGTGGTAAGAGCCATCCACCAGGGTGGCCTTCAGGAACACCACGGGATAGCCGGCCAGCACGCCGTGCAGGCAGCTCTCGCGCAGGCCCTTTTCCACGGCGGGGAAGTAGTTCTTGGGCACGGAGCCGCCGAACACGTTCTCCTCGAAGATCATATCCTCCTGCTCGCTCTGGGGCTCGAAGATGATATGGACATCGCCGAACTGACCGCTGCCGCCGGTCTGCTTCTTATAGCGGCCCTGCTTGCGGACGGTGCTGCGGATCTTCTCACGATAGGCAACGCGGGGGGTATCCAGCTCCGCGTCCACGCCGAAGCGGCTCTTCAGCTTGCTGCACAGCACGTCGATCTGGATGTCGCCGGCGCCGGAGATCACGGTCTGGTGGGTCTCGGCGTTGTTGGTGACGGAGAAGGTGGGGTCCTCCTCGTTCAGCTTGTTCAGGCCGGTGCCCAGCTTCTCGATCTCCTGCTTGGTCTTGGGGGAGATGGCCCGCTCGTAGCAGGCGGGGGCGAAGGCCAGCGGCGCGAACTTTACATAGGTCTTGGGCTCGCACAGGGTATCGCCGGTCTTGACCTTGTCCATCTTGCCGATGGCGCCGATGTCGCCGCAGCAGATCTCCTTGGTCTCCTCGGTCTTCTTGCCCTTCATGACGTACAGACGGCCCAGCTTTTCGGTGTTGCCGGTGGTCACGTTGTACAGGGACATATCGCCGGTGACCTTGCCGCGGATGACCTTGATCATGGAGAACTTGCCGTACTGGTCGGAGATGGTCTTGAACACGAAGGCGGCGGTGGTGCCGTTGGGATCGTAGGCGACCTCGATGGCGTTGCCGTCGTCGTCCTCAGCGGCCACGGCGGGCATATCGGTGGCGACGGGCACCAGATCCACGATGGTCTGCATCAGCATCTCCACGCCCATGCCGGTGGCGGCGCTGCCGCACAGCACGGGGCAGACGCTGCCCTCGCGGACGCCCAGCTTCAGGCCCTTGGCCATATCCTCGGCGGACAGCTCCATGGTCTCGAAGAACTTCTCCATCAGCTCCTCGTCGGCGCCGGCGGCGGCCTCCATCAGCTCAGCGCGCAGAGCCTCCACCTCGTCGGCCATGTCGCCGGGGATGGCGCACTCGCCCTTGGCGTCGTAGGCCTTGTTGTGCAGCAGGTCAACGATAACGGTAACGGCCTTGTTGGCATCGGCCTTGGTGGCCACGATGGGGGCGATGGCGGTGCCGTACTTGCCCTTGATGGTCTCGATGCAGGAGGCGTAGTCGGAGTTGGCCTCCTCCACGCGGTTGATGAACATCATGCGGGGCTTCTTGCCCAGCATCTTCCAGGTGCGCTCCATGCCCACGGACAGGCCGTCCTTGGCGTTGCCCACGATGACGGCGCACTCGGCGGCGCGGATGGCGCAGACGGCCTCGCCGGAGAAATCGAAGTTGCCGGGGGCGTCCATGACGTTGATCTTCTTGCCCTTGTACATCACAGGCGCGAAGGCCAGAGAGATGGAGATCTGGCGCTTGATCTCCTCCGCGTCATAGTCGCAGGTGGTGTTGCCGTCGGCGGGCTTGCCCAGACGGTCCGTGCCCTTGGTCATAAAGAGCATCTGCTCGGCAAGAGAGGTCTTTCCGGAGCCGCCGTGGCCCAGCAGCGCAATATTGCGAATGTCATTAGCTGTCATAGTGGTGATGTACTCCCTTCATTTTCTTCAAGTCCGCCGCCCACACGGCTGCGGACAGTAGCTCAACGCATCGATTATAGCTTATATTCCCAGACCTGACAACCTTTATTTTGTTGATTTGTGTGAAATTTCCCTGCCTGCGCCGGCTTTTTCGTCAACTTAGACAATTTCCTTTTCGCCGTACTGGGCAGGTCGACGAGGCTCCCTTGCAGCGCGGCAAACATTCCTTGCACGGCGGTGTAAAATGTGCTACAATACCGGCTGTATCTGCGGGTATGGTGAAATTGGTAGACACGCCGGATTTAGGTTCCTGTGCAGCGATGCGTGTGGGTTCGAGTCCCACTACCCGTACCAGAACAGTCAGCGGCCGGACAGGAGGAGCTTTCATGAAACGTATCGCATCCATTCAGGATATCTCCTGTCTCGGCCGCTGCTCCCTGACGGTGGCCCTGCCGGTGATCTCCGCCATGGGGGTGGAGTGCGCCATCGTGCCCACGGCGGTGCTCAGCGCCCACACGGCCTTCCCGGGCTTCGTCAGCCGCGATCTGTCGGACCAGCTGCCGGCCATCGCCGCCCACTGGCAGGCCCAGCACGTCCACTTTGACGCACTGTACACCGGCTATATCGCCTCCCGCCCGCAGGTGCGGCAGGTGCTGGACTTCTTCGATACGGTGAAAAGTCCCGACACCATGATCCTTGTGGACCCCGCCATGGCGGATCACGGCAGGCTCTACGCCGGCTTCGGCCCCGACTTCCCCTCCGCCATGGCGGAGGTGGTGGCCCGCGCCGATGTGGCGATGCCCAATCTGACGGAGGCCTGCCTGCTCACCGGCATCCCCTATCGTGAGGATATCGATGAGTCCTTCGCCCGGGAGCTGCTGCAAGGCGTGGCGGCGCTGGGCGCGAAAAGAGTGGTGCTCACCGGCGTGTCCTTTACGCCGGACAAGCTGGGCGCCATGGGCTACGACGGCGCGGAGGACCGGTACTTCACCTGTCTGGACCGGCGGCAGCGCGGCGTGTATCACGGCACCGGCGACATCTTCGCCGCCACAGTGGTGGGCGGTATGATGCGCGGCCTGCCGCTGGAGGAGGCGGCATCGCTGGCCGTGCGCTTCACGCTGGCCTGTATCGACGCCACGGAGCGCGATCCCCACGCCGGCTGGTACGGCGTGGAATTTGAAAAAGCGCTGCCCCTGCTGTGCGACGCGGTGCGCCGCCTGCCGGAGGAATCACGAGCATAAAGCAGCCGCGTACCCTCGGGTGCGCGGTTGCTTTGTGTCCCGCCGGGGCATACAGATCGTTGAAAGCCGCCTGCAAAAAGGAGAAGGCAGCCATGGAGCGGGATACGGCGGCGCTGCCTGCGGCCACGGAAGCGGCGCTGTGCATAGCCCTGTGCGGCCCATGGGCGATGCCGGCATAGGAGCGTAAACAAATCCGCCGGAAAACCGCAAAAAATCACTACCAAAATGCGGCGGACTGTGGTATGATGTACACTGTATCCATAGCGAAACATCCGATGTGAAAGGAGGAGACGCCGTGAAGCGCCGCCTGCAAACCTGCCTCCTGCTGCCGGCCCTGCTGGTGCTGGCGGCCCTGCTGTCCGGCTGCACCGTGTTCGACTCCTCCGTGGAGCAGCTGTTCACCCTGCCCCGCATGGCGCCGGAGTATACCGGCCTGTCCCAGCAGCTGGACAGCCTCATCGCCCAGGGCTACGAGTACGCCCCTCCCTCCGGCGGGCGGAACATCCAGTCCGTCCAGATGGTGGATCTGGAGGATGACGGCCGTCAGGAGGCGCTGGTCTTCCTGCGCCGCACCGCCGATGAGCGTCCCCTGAAGATCCTGGTCTTCCGCCTGGACACCACCGACAGCTACCGTCTCTACTGCACGGTGGAGAGCAGCGGCGCCGCCGTGGACAGCGTCTACTATCAGGATCTCAACGGCGACGGCCGCCGCGAGCTCATCGTGGGCTGGCGCATCAGCGCCGACGTCCAGACGCTGGCCGCCTATTCCATCGAGCCGGAGCCGGTGGCCCTGATGTCCTGCGGGTACAGCCGCTTCAGCATTCAGGACCTCAACAGCGACGGCGTTCCCAGCCTGCTGGTGCTTCGCACCGACGGTGAGCTGGGGCCCGTGGCGGAGTTCTACGGCTGGCAGGACGAGCAGATGAGCGTCTCCTATCGCTGCCGCCTCTCCAGCTCCATGACCGCCCTGAACCGCGGCAGCATCGTTACCGGCATGGTGGCCAAGGACACCCCCGCCGTCTTTATCACAGGCGTGGACGCCACCAGCATGGCTGTCACGGATATCCTCATCTACCGGCAGGAGGCGGGCCTCGTCAATGTGGCCATGGACAAGAGCAGCGGCGTCTCCGCCGCCGTCTACCCCTTCCGGCAGCTCTCGCCGCAGGACATTGACGGCGACGGGCTCATCGAGCTGCCCTGCCCCTTGGGCGACGGCTCCGCCGAGCAGACCGACGGCCTTGTCTCGTGGATGAGCTGGAGATCCGACGGCCGCTTCGAGCAGTCCCTCAAGACCTACCACAGCCTCTCTGCCGGCTGGTACTTCACCATCCCCCAAAGCTGGTGGGACTGGGACGTGGACGCCGTCACCACCGGCATCCAGAACGAGAGCCAGATGACCCTTCGCATCAACGGGGACGCCGTCCTCTCCATCTATACCATCACCGGTGAAAACAGGGAATCCCGCAGCCGTATGGACCACCGTCTTGTGCTGCGCCGCCAGGCCGCCACCGTCTACGCCGGCGAGGTCTGCGAGCTGGCGCCCTATTACGGCATGGACGAGGACCTGCTGCGCCGCAGCTTCAGCCTCATCCTCGGCTCGTGGAACAATTCCTGACACGGAAAGGAGCATTCTATGAAAAAGGTTCTGGTATTGGAGGATGAATCCAGCATCCGCAGCTTTATCGTCATCAACCTCCGCCGCGCCGGCTACGAGGTGGTGGAGGCCGAAACAGGCGAGGAGGCGCTGGAAAAGCTGAAGCAGCACACCGATGTGCGCGTGGCCCTTCTGGATATCATGCTCCCCGGCATCGACGGCTTCGAGGTCTGCCGCCGCATCCGCGCCACCAACGCAGCCATCGGCATCATCATGCTCACCGCCCGCTCTCAGGAGATGGACAAGGTCACCGGCCTGATGACCGGCGCCGACGACTATGTGACCAAGCCCTTCTCTCCCGCCGAGCTTACCGCCCGCGTCGATGCCCTTATGCGCCGCTCCGGCGGCGCCGCCGTGGACGCCGGCGAGATCGATCAGCCCCCCTTCCTCCTCAATACCCGCAACCGCACCCTTGAGAAGAACGGTCAGCGCATCAAGCTCACGCAGGTGGAGTACTCCATCATGAAGATGTTCATGGAGAACCCCGGCAAGGCCCTCTCCCGCGAGGAGATCCTCGACCTCGTCTGGGGCCACGATTACTTCGGTGAGCTGAAGATCGTTGACGTCAACATCCGCCGCCTCCGCCTCAAGATCGAGGACAACGCCACGAACCCCACCTATATTACCACCATCTGGGGGTACGGCTACAAGTGGGGCTTCTGACAGCGGATCTTTTGCGCCAGTACTTTGTTGCGGCGGCGTGCCGTACACAAAGTACGGCTGTGCCGCCGCGCCGCGTCCTGACGCAAAAGCTTCCGCTGTCAGAGGTGCGCCTCGTCTCAGCAAAAAATCTCGCGCTGTCAGAGGTGCGCCGCGTC
>CAKTOK010000048.1 GCA_934589835.1 uncultured Oscillospiraceae bacterium
AAGGATCACTGCCTGGTGTGGGTCTACTCCCTGTTCACTGACAAGCCCGGCGACTTCGTGAAGAAGCCCATGCGGGAATGCACCGGCAAGGAGATCTGCATGGAGTGGCTGTACCATCTGGGCGTGCCCGCAGAGCAGATCGAGGACATGGCCGCCAACAGCGCCAACACCGTGCCCGTCATGATGCCGTATATCGACGCGTTCTTCATGCCCCGCGCCTACGGTGACCGGCCCAAGGTCGTGCCGGACGGCAGCGTGAACTTCGCCTTCCTGGGCCAGTTCGCCGAGACGCCCCGCGACACCATCTTCACCACCGAGTATTCCATGCGGACCGGCATGGAGGCCGTGTACACCCTGCTGAACGTGGACCGCGGCGTGCCGGAGGTCTGGGGCAGCGTGTACGACATCCGCGATCTGCTGGATGCCACCGTGAAGCTGCGGGACGGCAAGTCTCTCGCCGACATGGAGCTCAGCTTCACCGAGAAGATCGCGCTGAAGAAGGTGCTGAGCAAGATCGAGGGCACCGACATCGAAAAGCTGCTGAAGGCGTATCACATTCTATAAGACCGGCAAGTGCAGGAGGACGGGGCACGGCATACGCCGTGCCCCGTCCTCCTGGCAGACGCCGGACAAGCAGGGGAAATTTTGCCGTTCTGGACAAGGCCTGACCGGAGGGAGACGGAAAAAACTGTTGGTTTGGCTGATTCTTATCACGGTAATAATTTTTCCTCTTGCATCGAAGGGCATTTTGTGCTATGCTCCGGTCAACATCGAGGAAGGGAGCGAAACGGCTGTGATGACAAGGAAAATGCCCGTGAATACCACCGCTGACGCCCAGAGCGTCTGCGCCGCTTCCTCCTGCGCTGCGATGAACTGCATGATTATCATTCTGGACGCCGGCCTGCTGCTGGCGTCCCTTATTATTTTGCCGGTCGTTACCGGCCGATGGATGACGGTGCATCGCTCCCCCGACTGCCGCCCCTGCTGCAAGGGCTGACGGCAGAAGAGAAGTGATCCGAGGCTCCGCCATCCGGCGGGGCCTCTTTTTTGATAGACGTTTCCCCCTGTCAGCCCGGCCAGCGCAGGGGCGGGACACCACCATTTCAAGGAAAGCGAGAAAGAGAACAATGGGTTTTTTGAATTTTGTGATGGCGTTGAGCCCTATCATCGTGGTGCTGGTCGGCATTCTGGGGTTTCGCCAGTCCGCCAAGCGCGTCGCCCCCGTGGCGCTGGTCTGGACGCTGGTGCTGGCGTTCACCTTCTTCAACGTGACGGGTGCGGCGTTCAAGGAGAACGTGGCGGTGTACGACGCCCTGCTGTGGAAGGGCATCAAGGAGGGCCTGAAGATCGTGCTGATGGTGTTCGGCGCCTTCGTGATCCTGAATCTGCTGCGGGAGACGGGAGCCATTGACGAGGTCAAGGGCGCCATCGCCCGCATCAGCGAGGACCGGCGCGTGCAGGTGGTCATCATCGGCATGATGCTCCCCATCTTCCTGGAGGGCGCGGCCGGCGCCGGCTCTCCCGCCGCCATTGCCGCCCCCTTTCTGGTGGCGCTGGGCTTCGACCCCGTCACCTCCATCGCGCTGGCGCTGCTGGGCGACGCCACGCCATGCTCCTGGGGCGGTGCGGGGCTGACCACCATCAACGGCGGCGCGGCCCTGACCGATGCGGGGCTGAGCACCGTGGCGCTGAACTCCGCCATGGTGGGCCGCATCCATATGTTCGGCGTGCTGGTGATCCCGTTCATCATGGTGGCCATGACCTTCGGCAGACGGGGCTTCCGCGGCATTGTGCCGTATCTCTGCTTTGCCGGTGTGTCCACGGGTGCGGTGATGTTCGTGCTGTCCAACTTCGTGGGTGCAGAGGTCACGTCCATGGGCACGGGATTGCTGTCCATCCTGCTGAGCGTGGCGTATGGGAAGCTGGTAGGCGTGAAGACGCCGGAGGAGTACCGCTACCGCTTTGACGGGCAGGAGAAAAGGTACGGCGCGTTCCGCGCCATGTCGCCCTATGTATATATGCTGGTGCTGCTGCCCGCCGTGCGCTACGGCTTCCCCGCTCTGGTAAAGAACGGCTTCGCCGTCATGTGTACCTTCGGCTATATCGTGTGGGTGGATGCGGTCATCCTCATCTGCGGCTTTCTGGGCGCCATGACGCTGAAGACCGGCATGAAGCAGTACGGCCGGATCTGCGGCAAGACCGTGGCCCATGTGACGCCGGTGCTGGTGACCATGGGCAGCCTGCTGGTGGTGTCGTACATCATGCAGTCGCCGTCCACGGGCATGATGGACCTCCTGGCCTCCGACATCGCCGCCGTGGTGGGCCGGTTCTATCCCGCCGCCGCCGTGCTCATCGGCGCCAGCGGCTCGTTCATCACCGGTACGGGACTGGGCTCCAACATCATGTTCGCCGATATGCACATACAGGCGGCGCAGGCGCTGGGTATGAACCCCATCACCGTGTTCGCCGGTCAGAACGCCGGCGCGTCGCTGGGCAATCTGATCTGCCCCAACAATACGGTGGCGGCCTGTGCCACGGTGGATCAGATCGGCAACGAAAACAAGGTCATGAAGCGGACGCTGCCCGCCTTCGCCGTTATTCTGGTGCTCTACATGGCGCTGACCATGCTGTATACCTGTGTGCTGTTCCCCAGCTTCGGGGTGTAAGGTAATTTATCACAAAGGAGTGTTTTGCAATGACAAAGAAACGGATTCTGGGTGTGATCGGACTGGGCCATGTGGGCGCCCATGTGGCCTATGCGCTGGCGGTGCAGGGCATCGCCGACGAGCTGGTGCTGGTGGACCAGAACCGGCAAAAGCTGGCCAGCGAGGTGCAGGACCTGCGGGATGCCGCGGCGTATCTGCCGCACCGCGTCACCGTCCGCGCCGGTGATTTCGCCGAGCTGGGCGCGTGCGATGTGATCGTCAACAGCGTGGGTAAGATCGAGCTGCTCCGCGGCACCCATGACCGCGTGACGGAGATGGACTTCACCATCCCCGCCGTCCGCGGCTACGCCCAGAAGGTCAAGGACAGCGGCTTTGACGGCGTGCTCATCAACATCACCAACCCCTGCGATATCGTCACCCGTGAGTTGGCGCTGGGGCTGGGACTGCCCCGCGGACGGGTGTTCGGCACCGGCACGGGGCTGGACACCTCCCGCCTGCTCAGCGCGCTGGCGCGCCAGACCGGCATCGACCACAAATCCATCACCTGCTATATGCTGGGCGAGCACGGCAACCAGCAGTTCGCGCCCTGGTCCTGCGTGAGCTTCAAGGGGATGCCGTTGGATAAGTGGGCGGAGACGGACGAGCGCTTCCGCTTTGACCGCGATGCCCTGCAGAAGGAGTCCATCGGCGGCGGCTGGGTCACGTTCTCCGGCAAGTACTGCACGGAGTACGGCATTGCCACCACCGCCGCCCGCATGGCCCACATCGTGCTCCACGATGAGAAGGCCATCATGCCCGCCAGCATGGAGCTGTGCGGCGAATACGGCGAGAGCGGCCTGTTTGCCGGTGTGCCCTGCGTTATCGGTGCAGGCGGCGTGGAGCAGGTGGTGGAGCTGCCGCTGACGGCGGAGGAGAAGGCGGCGTTCCATCGGTGCTGCGAGGGCATCCGCCACAACATGGAGCATCTGAAGGAGATCTGAGAGGAAGATATCACCATAAGGCCCGTGAGCGGAAACAGCACCGGCCGCGTTACCTACACGCGGCCGGTGCTGCTTTTTGGCACGATTACGGTTTCAGATACTTGCAAAACAGATTGATCTGCTGGCGGGCAAGCTGCTCGCGCTGGTAGAAGGCCACCGCGCCGGGATTGGTGTCCTCAGCCAGCAGCTGGATCCGCAGATATCCCGATGCCTGCATCATCGCTTCTAGGGCTGCCAAGGCGGCCCTGCCGTACCCCTTGCTGCGAAACGGCCCTCTGATGAAAAAATCATCGAGAAACAGTACTTTTCCATGTGCCCATACACTGTAAAACACCACTGTGTTCATGAAGCCAATGGGCTGACCGTCCCTTTCGATCATCAGCAGAAGGGTGGCGCCATCCGGCTCCGCCAGAACAGCGCGAAAGATCTCGGCGGGGTCGCCCTTTTCCAGCGGCGATTCCCACACGTTTTCGTCCTCATACTCATAAGCCATGAACTCTCGGTTCAGCGCGGCCCAAATACCTTCATCCTCGGGCCGGCATTTCCTCACCGTGACCATCTACTGCACCTCCGGCTTTATTGGGAGAGTCTTACTTCGCTACCGGCGCGTCCGGCCAGTAGAGGACATAGCATTCCTGCATCTCGCCCATGTAGAAGAAGATGTTCTCACCCATCTCGATGTGCTGGCCGAAGGCAAGATCGGGTACGAACAGCCGCCCGCTGGTGCGCTTGGGCCCCTTGATGGTGAAGCCCTCCGCCGTGGGATGCTGCCGCAGCTCGTTGGCAGCCTCCTCCAGACCGGGGAAGTGCAGCGTCCGCTCCAGCTCCGCCAGCTGGGTCGCGCCGTTGATATAGACCAGGTGATTTTCGTCCTTGAACCAGTTGATACGCATGGCGATACGTCCTCCTTGGTGTTGATGGGGACAGTATAGCACACCGCACAGGATTTGTCACGCCTCCTGCAAGGGATGCGGCGATTGAGGAGCCGCCGATTACGCAAAAAAGCCGGATAAGGAACAGACCTTTCAGTCTGCGCCTTATCCGGCTGCGGTTTCTCGGAACAACTCCCCCGCCGAGCAAGCACACGGGATTGCAGCATTGCTCATACGTGTTCCTCCTGCGTCCGGTAGCCTAATGCTGCTGAGATCATGGCGGCGGTGGCGCAGACCTGCTCCACCGCACTGTGAAATTCGTCGGAGTGGACGCTGCGGAACATACCGATCACGCCCACGGCATAGCGCACCTTGCCCTCCACGGTGTAGACCGGTGCGGAGATGGAGCGCAGGCCGATCTTGTACTCGCCGTTTTCAATGGCGTAGCCGTTGACGCGGCAGGCCTCCGCCTCCCCCAGAAGGGCGGAAATGTCGGTGATGGTGTGGGGCGTGAACTGATGACGGCGCTGCCCGCGCAGCAGAGCCTCCGCGCCGGTGCGGGTCATGTGCGCCAGAAAGACCTTGCCCTGAGACGTGCAGTAGATGGGCAGGCGGGAGCCGGTGTCCGATACAATGCGGAGACCGCCGCGCGTCTCCACCTGATCCAGCGTGATGACGCTGCCGCCCTCGCAGACGGAGAGCATGACGGACGCGCCGGTCTGCTGGCACAGGTGCTCCATATAGGGGCGCGCCACGGAGGAGATGTCCCACGACCGCTCCACCTGCCGCCCGTACTCAAAGAGCCGCAGCCCCAGCGCGTATCTGCCGTCAGGAGTCTGGGTCACCACGTCGCAGGCGCGCATGGTGGTCAGGAGGCCGAACACGGTGCTCTTGGGGTAGCCGCACAGGGCGGTCAGCTCCTTCAGCAGCAGGGGCTTTCCCGCCTGACTCAATATTTGCAGCAGCTCCATGGCCTTTGCCACGGAGAGAATCATGTTGCCGTCCACCACAGGGCGCCAGCTCCTTTCTGTATACAAACAGCATAACCGCAGCAAAGAATACTGTCAAGAATAATCCGATAAAGCCGCCATAAAAGCCGATAATACGGAACGATGCGTCTGAAGGGGCGGGGTAAAAATGGCAAAGCACAGAGGAAAAGGAAGGCG
Organism: uncultured Oscillospiraceae bacterium; assembly: GCA_934589835.1. Classification (GTDB taxonomy): domain Bacteria; phylum Bacillota; class Clostridia; order Oscillospirales; family Oscillospiraceae; genus Vescimonas. The sequence continues at coordinate 5,685 of CAKTOK010000048.1, forward strand.
GCGTGCAGGCCGTTGACGAGATCAGGGCGCTGAAATGAAGCAGATTTGCAGAGCTGCTGGGGGAAATAAAACGATCTAAGCATGTAGCGAGGAGCTGTCCGGAAACTTCATTTCTGCAACTTTTCCAAGCGTTTTCCAGATAATTCCAGCAGCGCCATTCGCCAAAATGACGAAAAGTCCTGAAACCCTTGCGGTTTCAGGACTTTTGACGATGGTGCGCGGTACAGGACTCGAACCTGTGACCCCATGCACGTCAAGCATGTGCTCTACCAGCTGAGCTAACCGCGCGGACAACAATGGTATATTACCGCAAAGACCTCGCCTTGTCAACACTTTTCTTGCCATTGTGCCGGAAATTTGTTATACTGTCATCAAAATATGGGCAGGGAGTTGGTCATTATGGAAAAGATCGCACTGGTCACCGGTTCGTCCCGCGGCATTGGCCGCGCCGTAGCGCGGAGGCTGGCAGGAGAGGGCTACGCCGTCTGCATCAACTATTGCCGGCGGCAGGACTGCGCCGAGACATTGGCGGCGGAGCTGACGGCGGCGGGCTGCCGCGCCATCACCGTGCAGGCCGATGTGTCCGACCGCCGGCAGGTCAACGAGATGGTGCGCCGGACAGAGGAGGCCTTCGGCCCCGTGTCGCTGCTGGTGAACAACGCGGGCGTGGCGGGACAGGCTCTGTTCCAGGACATCAGCGACGCCCTGTGGCATCGCTACTTCTCCGTCAACGTGGACGGCGCATTCCATACCACACAGGCTGTGCTGCCCGCCATGCTGCGGGAGCACGCAGGCTGCATCGTCAACATTTCCTCCATCTGGGGCCTGCGGGGCGCCAGCTGTGAGGTGACGTATGCCGCCACCAAGGCGGCGCTCATCGGGCTGACCCGTTCGCTGGCGGCGGAGCTGGCGCCCACCGGCATCCGCGTCAACTGCGTGGCCCCGGGCGTCATCCGCACCGATATGCTGGACGCCCTGCCGCCGGAGGTGCTGCCGCAGCTGGCGGAGGAGACGCCGCTGGGCCGCCTGGGTACGCCGGAGGATATCGCGGAGGCGGTAGCCTTTCTGTCGGATGAACGGGCATCGTTCATCACAGGGCAGGTGCTGACCGCCGACGGCGGATTCATTCTTTAACCGATCATAAGAGGGATTGCCAAGCATACAGCGAATGCCGCACGGCCCATGGGCCGTGCGGCATTTTTGCGTTTACAGATGCTGCTCCGGCAGGGGAAGGCTGTGCAGCATCACGCGGCCAAAGCAGGTGAGACTGCGGTTGCTGCCGCGGTGGAAGGTCACATCCATGTCGGCGCGGGCACGGTTCAGGGAGAAGAGGTACACCATACCGAAGCCATCGCGGCAGTACTGCTTGCACAGCATATCGCCGTCCACACAGAAGATGCCTACATCGCCGTTTTGCAGGGGGTCGTGGTTTACATAGACGATGCTTCCGTCGGCGATATACGGCGTCATGGAGTCGCCCTGAATGCGGACAGCCAGCTCCGCGCCCATGGGAACATCGCCCTCCACGGGGATGAGCGTATAATCCTCGCCGAACACGGGGGCGGCAAAGCCCGCCGCCGCCGGCGACTGATACAGCGGGATGGTGCGGCGTTCCTGCAAGGGACGGAGACGGTGCTCCTCCTCCACCATGACGCCCAGCGCGTCCACCAATGTATGGACCGTCTGGCGGCCCGTCAGAGGCAGGCGGCGGTATTTCTCCAGCAGGTGCAGCTCCTCGTCGGAGCAGGTACCGCCCCCGCTGCGGAAGCTGCCGCGGTACAGGTAGTTGGGATCCACCTCCAGCGCATCGAACAGTCGCAGCAGCACGCCCTCCTTGGGCGCGCTGACGCCGTTTTCGTAGTTGCCGACTGCCGAAAGCGAGACACCCAGCCGCTCCGCCAGCTCTGTGCGGGACAGCCCCAGCTCCTCCCGCCGTTTACGCAGTTGCTCACAAAAACTCATAGGCTTCCTCCTCGCCGGCTTTCGACAAATTCTGACTCTATCCTACTCTGAAATTTTGAGTTTGTCAATCCATTATAACAAGAAACTTGTTAAAATAGGCTTGACATTACAAGAATCTTGTGATACGCTAGGCAAGTCAACAAGAAAACTGGTTTTTGGGCAGCAAAAAGCCGCCGCCCGAGAGGGCGGCGGCGCACAGGTGTTCACTCGTCTGCGGCCTCTGTATCCAGCGGATCGATCACGGTCACGTGATCGCTCAGCAGGTGCGTCTCCGGCCAATAGCGGACGCCGCGGGCGGTAATGGTGCCCTCCCACAGCTGGTACACAATGTTCTCCGGCATCCAGACATCGGCGGTCAGCGTGCCGCCGGTCAGCAGGACCGTGGGCGGCGCGGCATCGCTCTCGACCGCACTGCTCCAGCCCTCACGGAGGGTGATCTCGCCGCCGCGGCATACCAGATAGGGGCAGTCCAGCAGCAGGCCGATAGAGGCTGTACCACCGGCGATACAGGCGTCGCCGGAGACGGTGGCGCGGTCCGCCGTGAGGGAACCGGACAGCAGAATCAGACTGGCGGTGTCCGGTGCGGTATTGCCCACCAGTTCCACGGAGGGGCAGGTCACGTCTACACCATCGATGATCAGCGCGGGCAGGGCCTCCTTGCCGGCGCCGCCCTCCAGCTGCTGGGACAGGGACAGCGTGCCGCTGCCGGTAATGACCACGGTATCAAAGCCGCCGAAGGAGCCTACCTCGTCCCAACCGGTATCGGCCCAGCAGTTGCCGCTGAGCTCCAGCCACAGGATGCCGCCGGAGGTGCTGCAAAGACTGGGTACATAGCTATTGTCCGCCTTGACGTGGATGCAGTGGTAGCGCTCGCCGTTCCAGCAGAACCGGCCATAGGCGCCCTCCTCCGAGGCCCTGCCGTCCGTCAGCTCCGGCACGGTCCAGCCCTCGCCGCCGGCGGCGGCCAGTTGGCCGTATTCCCCCTGATACCACAGGGGCAGGTACTCCGGCGCGCCGTGGGAAGCGGCGGACGCCAGCGGCAGCTTGCTGTCGTCAGGCGCGATGACTGCCAGTGCTGCATAGTCGTAGTAGCGGCGGCAGACCTCAGGCACGGCGGCAGGCGCTGCCGGCTGCTCCGGCGGCGCGGTCTGCTCCGGCGGCGCGGTGGTGTCGCCGCAGGCGCACAGCAGCGTCAGCAGCAGCGCGATGAGAAGGCGGGCAGCTTTTTTCATGGCGATATCCCCCTTATCCGCAGATATCTTTACAGGATATCACGATTATATAGGAAAATGCAGCGCAAGGCAATGGCAAAAAGCGTACTGAGCGGTGCATATTCCATTCGGTAGGGGTTTTGGCATTTGTCAGCCAAGAGGCTGGGAGCATTCCTTATTTTTACGCAGGAGAAGAAGGAGAGTGATCGCGCATGAAACTTGCCGAACTGTCACCGCTGTATGAGGACAGCGCCCGATGCATCCAGGGACGGATGGAGGAGCTGCGGCTGCGGCTGCGGGCTACCGACGATCCCGAGTGCGCCCGTCAGCTGCGCCGCCGTCTGGCGGAGCTGCAGCCGCTGCTGCGCCAGTGCCGCCAGCTGGCACAGCTGACGGCCCACTACTACGACAGGAGCTATCACCGCTATGAGCAGTTCACCCTTTGATCCCATGGACATCGCCGGTCTGCACCAGTGGATGCGGGAGGAGGCCGGTGACAACAGCCTGCGGCGGCAGCGGCTGCTGCAAAACCTGCCCCGTGCGATGGAGCAGGAATTGACGCCGCGGCAGCGGGAAATGCTGGCTCTGTACTACTATGAGAACATGAATATGCGGCAGATCGCCGTGCGGTTGGGGGTCAACAAATCCACCGTCTCCCGCACACTCTGCCGCGCCAAGCAGAGATTGCAGCATATCTTGCAATACAGCCTCTGAAAAAAGAAAATAACCCTTGACTTTGCAGAGTTTCGTGCATATAATGCCTTTGTTCACCGGAGAGGAGGGAAATAAATTGTCCGTATACAATAAGCTGCTGCATGAGAAGGGGCTGCGTCTGCTGGGCGGCATCCTCGGCGCGGCGCTGATGGCAACGGCCATCAATCTGTTTATCGTACCTCAGGGCTTTTACGCCGGCGGCGCCTATGGCCTGTGTCAGGTGGTCCGCACCCTGTTGGTGACGCGGCGGGGGCTGTCCCTGCCCTTCGATCTGGCGGGACTTTTGTACCTGCTCGTGAACCTGCCCATGTTCTATCTGGCTTATCGCGGGCTGGGGCGGACATTTTTCGCCAAGGCCACCATCGTCACGGTGGCCAATTCCCTGTTCTCGGCGCTGATCCCCTCGCCGGCAACGCCCATCGTGCCGGATCCGCTGACCAGCTGCCTCATTGGCGGCATCGGCGTGGGCTTCGCCGCCGGACTGGTGCTCAGCTGCGGCTGCTCTACCGGCGGGCTGGACATTCTGGGCCTGTATCTCAGCAAGAGGAACCCCAAATTTACGGTGGGACGCTTCTGCATCTGCTTCAACGTGTGTCTGTATACCCTGTGTCTGGTGCTGTTCAGTGCCACGACGGCCATCTATTCCGCCATCTACAACATCCTGAGCAATCTGTTTCTGGACCGGCTGCATCAGCAGAACGTCAGCGTGCAGATGCTGATCTTCACCAAGAAGAACAATCCGGAGCTGCCCCGCTTCATCATGGACAAGCTGGACCGTGGCGTGACGTACTGGACCGCCCACGGCGCTTATACCGGCGATGAGGTGCAGGTGCTGTGCGTGTGTCTGTCCAAATACGAGATCGGCACCCTGCAGCAGGTGATGCAGGAGCTGGATCCCCATGCGTTTTTCATCGTGCAGGAGGGCGTCCACACCGGCGGCAATTTCCGGCGGCATCTGAACTGACGAACGGCGGGTTCAAACCGGCCCGCAGCACATTTCCAAAAAAGAAGGCCACTCCTTTGGAGTGGTCTTCTTTTTGGCTGTCCGCAGGTTTTGCGGTCTGCATTCCCGCATACCGTAAGGAAGGGAATGTGTGCAAGGAAAGCTTTAGTCGAGTTTCCCTTGCGCGTTCGATCACCTGCCCGCGGGCGACGAGGCTCGCTCGCGGCGCTGCCGCGCCGCGACACGCACACGGGCACCAAAACGTGCCCCCGGCACGTTTTTCTCGCTGCGCTCGTGCCCTTTCGAGCCTCGGCCCGCAGCGTATCACAAAAAAAAGGACCACCCATTGGGTGGTCCTTTTTTTGTGGAGCGGGCGACGAGGCTCGAACTCGCTACCTCGACCTTGGCAAGGTCGCGCTCTACCAGATGAGCTACGCCCGC
>CAKTOK010000049.1 GCA_934589835.1 uncultured Oscillospiraceae bacterium
GGGGTCGAAGGCCGTGGTCAGCAGGGTGATGGCCACATACTGCATACTGCCGCAGAAGGCGAAGGCGCTGACGAAGCCGGACCACAGGAAGTGGTAGCCCTTGGAGGCCATGAGGAGGCCGTAGGCAAGGCCCACCGCCAGATAGCCGGTGAGGATGGGAACGGTGTGGGGGAAGGCCGCCTTCAGCGCGGCGGGGAAGGACTTTTGCCGCAAAATACCACCTCCGGTCGGATGTACCGGCATTATAGCGGAAAAGGGCAGGGTACGCAAGTGAGAAAACAGGAGAAAAACCACTGGAAAAGAGGACGCGTCCGGCGTATAATAGAAGGACTTCATATCGAATAAGGAGCGTGTACCATGGAGGAAATACGCAGCTTTGGCTATATCTGTCCCCACTGCGGAAAGGCAGTGCTGCATCAGCGCAGCGTGTTCGCCCTGTCGGCCGCCGCGGCCCGCATGGAGTGCGAGTGCGGGCAGGAGGCGCTGGAGGCGGAGACGGACGGCGTGAGATTCCGGCTCCGGGTGCCCTGCGGCGTGTGCGGCGGACACCATCAGGCGGAGTGCAGCGCCGACGCGGTGCTGCACGGGCGGGGCATCGGACTGGCCTGCCCCGAAAAGCAGGAGCTATGCTGCTACATCGGTCAGGAGCAGCAGGTGCGCCGCGCCATGGAGGAGCTGGCGCTCCGCGTGGAGAAGGAGAAGGCCGGCGGCCAGGAGGCCTTCACCGACAACGTCATCATGTACGAGGTGCTGTCGGAGCTGAAGGACATCGCGGCGCGGGACGGCATCTCCTGCACCTGCGGCAGCCACGACTATACCATGGCGGTGCGGCGGGGCGCGGTGGACCTGACCTGCGCCAAATGCGGCGGCAGGCTGCGTCTGAACGCCGCCACCGATCAGGATCTGGACGACCTGTGCTGCCAGATGAAGCTGACCATTCGGGGCACGGGGCGGTAAGCCGCGGGGGTACCCTGCGGGATCTGACGATGAGGCGGCGGGTGTTCCCCCGCGAAAGGAGAGAGCGCATATGATCAAGCTGCTGGCCCGATGGTGCATTCCGGATCGGGAAAACGTCACGTCCCCCGCCGTGCGGCGGGCCTACGGCACGCTGTGCGGCGCGGTGGGTATCGGACTGAACCTGCTGCTGTTTCTGGGAAAATTCTTCGCCGGACAGCTGTCCGGCTCCATCGCCGTGACGGCGGACGCCTTCAACAACCTGTCGGACGCGGGCTCCTCGGCGGTGACGCTGCTGGGCTTCCGGCTGGCGGGGCGGAAGCCGGACACAGACCACCCCTTCGGACACGGGCGGATCGAGTACATATCCGGTCTTGTGGTGGCTGGACTGATCCTGCTGATGGGCGTGGAGCTGGCCAAGTCCTCCTTTGACAAGATCCTCCACCCGGAGGAGGTGGCGTTCTCGGCGCTGGCGCTGGGCATTCTGGCGGCGTCGGTGTGCGTGAAGCTGTATATGTGGCTGTACAACCGGCGCATCGGCCGGAGGATCAAGTCCGCGGCCATGGAGGCCACCGCCATGGACAGCCTCTCCGACACGGCGGCTACGGCGGCGGTGCTGCTGGCCATGCTCATCGGCAAGTGGTCGGGGCTGGCGGTGGACGGCTATGTGGGTCTTGTGGTGGCGCTGTTCATCCTGTTCTCCGCCTACAAGGCGGCCAAGGAGACGCTGTCGCCCCTGCTGGGGCAGGCCCCCGACCCGGAGCTGGTGCAGGAGATACGGGACATCGTGATGGCCCACGACACCGTGCAGGGCGTCCACGATCTGGTGGTACACGACTACGGCCCGGGGCGGTGTATGATCTCCCTCCACGCGGAGGTACCCGCCCACGGGGACATCATGGAGATGCACGATGTTATCGACAACATCGAAAAGGAGCTGGCGGAGAAGCTGCACTGTCAGGCGGTGATCCACATGGATCCCATCGTCACCGACGACGCGGCGGTGGCCGCGCTGCGCCGCCGGGTGGCGGAGGCGGTGAAGCAGGTGGATCCCCGCATGACCATTCACGACTTCCGGATGGTACGGGGCGCTACCCACAGCAATCTGATCTTTGACGCGGTGCTGCCGTTTTCGGCGGAGAAAACGCCGGAGCAGGCGGCGCAGGAGATCCGGCAGCTGGTGCGGGAGATGGACGGCAGCTACTTCGCCGCGGTGACGGTGGAGCGCAGCTATGTGGACTGAAAAAAGCCCGCGCCGTCAGGCGCGGACCGGCGTTATTCCCAGGTCTGCCAGACCTCGGGGCGGTAGCCCACGGTGGCCTGCTTTCCGTTGCGGACGATGGGGGCGGCGAACAGCTCAGGACAGGCCAGGAGCTTTTCCTCCGCCGCCTGAGGCGTGATGTAGGCCATATACTGCTCCTCATAGGCGCGGCAGGTTTTGTCCACCAGCGCGTCGAAGCTGCCCACGGCGGCTCGGAGGGAGCGATATTCGCCGGGGGACACGCCCTTGGAGGACAGGTCGATGTACTGGTACTTGATGCGGCGCTCCTTGAACCAGCGCTCCGCCTTTTTGGTGTCGAAGGACTTGGACTTGCCGAAGATCTGAATATTCATACGAGGCTCCTTTTGATGAGAGTGGAGGGGATCCAATGGAAGAAAATATCCGCAAATTGAAGGAATTGATGGACGGCTCCGACAATATCGTGTTTTTCGGCGGGGCCGGCGTGTCCACGGAATCCGGCATTCCCGATTTCCGCAGCGTGGACGGGCTGTATCAGCAGAAGTTCCGGTATCCGCCGGAGACGATGCTGAGCCATACGTTTTTTGAAACGCACACGGAGGAGTTTTTCGACTTCTACCGCGCGAAGATGCTGGCGCTGGACGCCCAGCCCAATGCGGCGCACCGGAAGCTGGCCCAGTGGGAGCGGGAGGGAAGGCTGAAGGCCGTCATCACCCAGAACATCGACGGGCTCCACCAGAAGGCGGGGAGCCGGAATGTGCTGGAGCTGCATGGAAGCGTTCTGCACAATCACTGTCTCCGGTGCGGCAGGGCCTACGGCGTGGAGCACATCGTCCGCAGTCAGGGCGTGCCCCGCTGCGCGTGCGGGGGCATCGTCAAGCCGGACGTGGTGCTGTATGAGGAGGCGCTGGACGAGGACGTGATGGCCCGCGCCGTGCATTACATCCGGCAGGCGGATGTGCTGCTCATCGGCGGCACATCACTGGTGGTGTATCCGGCGGCGGGACTGGTGCGGTATTACCGCGGGCAGAAGCTGGCGGTGGTCAACAAGGGCGGCACCGGTGCGGCGCTGGCCGCGGCTGTTGCGGTGGACGGGCCCATCGGACAGGTGCTGTCGCAAGTATAACACGGGATCGTGCGGGGTGCAAGGCGGGGTTTTTTCCGCCTGCCCCTTGACAAACAGGGGCATTTTGTTATAATAACGAGGTGTTCCGTATGCGAGCGTGCTGGAATCGGCAGACAGGCAAGCTTGAGGTGCTTGTGTCCGTAAGGTCGTGTGGGTTCAAGTCCCATCGCTCGCACCATGGCGCAAGTGAAAAGCCACCCCGGAAGGGGTGGCTTTTTCTTACTGTCCGGCCTGCTCCAGCGCCTGCGTCAGCGCCTGCGCCAGCTGGTCGGGACAGGAGCTGGGCTTGCCGCCGCACCGGATGCCCTGCATCCGCTCAATGGCATCCTCCGCCTTCATGCCGATCACCAGACGGCTGATGCCCTGCAAATTGCCGCTGCATCCGCCCTCGATGCGTACATCGCGGATCACGCCGTCCTCCAGCGCCACCGTCATCCGGCGGGAACAGACGCCGCGGGGGGTATAGGTATACGTTGTCATGGTTCAAGTCTCCTTTTCCGGCTCCACCGGCGGCAGGACGACCACATCCAGCCTCCGGCGCAGTGCGTATTCAATGGTCCGGCGGGTGCCTCCGGTCTGCCCGTCGTGGACGGCGATGAGCATGGCGGCATGATCCACCATGTACCGGTTCCGCCGCTGCATACAGCCGGCGTCGTAGTGGTCCTGCACCACCGTCTCATAGTCGCAGCGCGCCACCAGCGTGTGCCAGCGGGCCTGCTCATCGGCGGGCCAGCCCTCCGGCTGGGTAGGGCATGGGATGGCGGCCTCCACCGTTATATCGGGATACGCCTCCCGCAGGTGCAGCACCGCCTCGCAGGCATACAGATCCACGCCACGGGCCATGCCGCAGATAAAGTGGCGGTAGCCTTGGGCGCAGGCGCTCTCCGCCGCATCGTACAGCCGCTTTTTCAGCGCGGCGCACCGCGGGTCGGATTCATCGCCGCCCCACGGCAGCTTCTCCGGACGGTAGCCGGAAAAGCACACGGACATCTGCCTCGGCCCCACCGCCGTCACCTGCCTTCCGCCGCCTATTGTACCCAATCCTGCCGGCTTTGTAAAGGGGTCATTCCTCCTTGTCCGGCAAATATTCCAGCAGGTCCGCCGGCTGGCAGTCCAGCGCGGCGCACAGGCGGTTCAGCGTCTCCAGCCGCACCGCACGGGCCTTCCCCGTCTTCAGAATGGACAGATTCGCCATGGTGATGCCCACCCGCTCGCTGAGCTCCGTCAGGCTCATCTTCCGCTTTGCCAGCATCACGTCAATGTGAAATACGATCATCCCGCCACCTCACACCGTCAGGTCGTTCTCGTCCTGCAGGGCCGCCGCGTCCGACACCAGGCGGCCCAGCGCCATGGCCATGACGCCCACCAGCGCGCAGACCATGCTCCCCACCGGCATCAGGATCACCGTCAGCCCCGGGGAGCCGACTCCCAGCAGCGCCAGCGTGATGACGCCCACCGGCACCAGCACCGCGTCGAAAAACGCCAGACGCGACACGGTCCGCAGCGCACCGGCGTTGGCGGCGCAGAACGCCGCGCCCCGCCCGATGCGGCCGAAGACACACCACATCACCGCCATGCCCCAGAATACCGGCGCGGCGAACAGCCAGGCAAACGCCAGACACGGCCAGAACGCCCACGCATACTCCGGATTCGCCGCGGCGATGCCGCGTCCCAGCTCCGGCAGGAACCGGAAGAAGATGGCCCCGCAGATCACCGCCGCCAGCAGCAGCCCTGCCCGCAGCAGCGCCGCCAGCCGTCTATGCTCGATACGTCTCATGTCTCCCACATCCTTTCTGCGGACAGCATACCACAGGAATTATCGTTTGTCAATGATTATTTATCGATATTCGATAAATAATTGCCGCGCCATAGGGTAACCCTGCGCCGAAAAAGTTTTCTCTTGCATTTTGCGGGCGCAGGGTGTATCCTATGTGTCGAAAACAACCGCATATTTGTCTTCGGGGCGGGGTGCAAGTCCCCACCGGCGGTACAGTCCGCGAGCGGCATTTCGCCGCAGGAACCGGTGCGATTCCGGTACCGACAGTAACAGTCTGGATGAGAGAAGGCGTGTATGGCATTTTGCGATGCTCTTTTTTGATGCGTACACCTTGGAAGGCAATTTTCCGGGTGTTTATCATCAAGAAGGAGTGTTTTTTTATGACCCAGAAGCAAAAGACCCATCGCCTCGCCGTGGCGGCCCTGCTGGCCGCCGTGGCCGCCGTCCTCCAGTTTGTGGAGTTCTCCATCCCCGTCATGCCCGCCTTTATCAAGCTGGATGTGTCCGACCTGCCCGCCCTGCTGGGCACCTTCTCTCTCGGCCCCGTCTATGGCGCGGCCATCCAGCTGGTCAAGAACCTGCTGCACCTGCCCTTCGGCAGCAGCGCCGGTGTGGGCGAGCTGTCCAATTTCCTGCTGGGCGCCACCTTCGCCTTTGTGGCCGGTATCATCTACCAGAAGCACAAGAACCGTTCCGGTGCGCTTTGGGGCTCTATGAGCGGCGCCGCCGCCATGGCGCTCATCAGCCTGCCCATCAACTATTTCCTGGTCTATCCCGCCTATGTGGTGCTCTATGGCATGCCGCTGGAGGCCATCGTGGGGATGTATCAGGCCATTCTGGGCACCGTGGCGCAGGTCCCCACCGGCAACGCGCTGCTCAACTGCCTGCTGGTGTTCAACGTCCCCTTTACCCTGTGCAAGGGCCTGCTGGACGTGGCGCTGTGCTTCCTGATCTACAAGCCTCTCAGCCCCCTGCTGCATAAGTAAGCCCCGCGGGCGCACCGAACCGGTGCGCCCGCTCTTTTTTCCCTCTTTGCAAACGCCCTGCGCCGTGCTATAATAGAACAAATATTTCATTCGAGAGGAGGGGGCGCCATGGCTGACCGCGTCATTTTTCACTGTGATCTGAACTGCTTCTTCGCATCGGTGGAGCTGCTGTCCTATCCGGCGCTGCAAAACGTGCCGGTGGCTGTCTGCGGCGACCCTGCCTCCCGCCACGGCATCATTCTGGCCAAGAACGAGCCCGCCAAGCAAAAGGGCATCCAGACGGCGGAAACGGTGTGGCAGGCCAGACAGAAATGCCCCCACCTCGTCCTCCTGCCGCCCCACCACAGCCTGTACGCCGACTACTCCCGCCGCGTCAACGCCATATACGGCCAGTACACCGATCTGGTGGAGCCCTTCGGCATTGACGAGAGCTGGCTGGACGTTACCGGCAGCCTCCACCTGTTCGGCGGCGACGCCCGCCGGCTGGCGGACGGTCTCCGCGCCCGCCTGCGGCAGGAGCTGGGGCTGACCATCTCCGTGGGCGTGTCCTTCAACAAGGTCTTTGCCAAGCTGGGCAGCGACTATAAGAAGCCGGACGCCACCACCGTCATCTCCCGGGAGAACTGGCAGGACATGGTGTGGCCCTTGCCGGTGGGTGACCTGCTGTTCGTGGGCCGCGCCGCCCGCCGCACCCTGTCCCAGTACGGGGTGGAGACCATCGGCCAGCTGGCGGCCTGCAAGCCGGAGATGCTGGAGCAGCTCATGGGCAAGATGGGCGTCCAGCTCCATCGCTATGCCAACGGGCTGGACGATGCGCCGGTCCGGCCCCAACACCAGCAGGAGCCGGTGAAGTCTGTGGGCAACAGCACCACCTTTCCGGAGAATCTGACCCGCTGGGAGCAGATCCGCAGCGGGCTCCAGCTCCTCAGCGACAGCGTGGCCACCCGCCTGCGGCAGCAGGAGCTGTACTGCGGCGGCGTGGCCGTGGGCATCAAGGACGCCCAGTTCAAGACCGCCAGCCGCCAGATGCGGCTCCCCGCCCCCACCCACCTGATGCGGGATGTCTACGAGGCGGCGCTGACCCTGGCCCAACAGCTCTGGAAGGCGCCCACCCCCGTGCGGCTGTTGTCCGTCACCGCCCTGTACATCACCGACAGCGCCGACTCCTACCAGCAGCTGGATCTGCTGGCGGGGGATGCGCCCCAGCGGGACCGGCGGCAGGAGCAGCTGGAGAGCGCCATGGATGCCATCCGCGGCAAATACGGCAAGGACGCTATCTCCTTCGGCCACCGGGGCAAGGTGGGCTGGGACGATTAAATCCGCAGTTGCAGTCCGCATCGGATTATGCTAAAATAAGGGGTATTCTGCCGGCATTGGCCGGTATCGATGAGGTGGCCATACACCATGCAAGAGAACCAACCTGCCCGTCTGGACCCCGTCAGCGTGCCCCGCGGTCCGCTGAACTGGATCTTTTTCCCGCTGGCGCTGCTGTACCACGAGCTGCTGCTGCGGGCCTTCGATGCGAATATTTCCTTCTTCGACGGAGCGCTGCTGCCCGTTGTGCTGTCAGCACTGGGCGGCGGCCTGCTGCTGAGTCTGCTGACCAACCTGCTGCCCTGCCGGAGGCTCACCCGCTGGGCCAGTCTGGCGGTGGTCCTCCTGTGGACGGTCTACGTCTGCGTGGAGTATTGCTGCAAGAGCTACTTCAAAACCTACTTCGCGCTGACGTTCATGGTCACCATGACCGGCCATGTGGTCAGCGGCTTCGCCTCCACGATGCTGGACATCATCCTGTCACGGCTGCCGTTTCTGCTGCTGGCCATGGTCCCGCTGGCGCTGGCCGTCATCCTGCGCCGCCGCATCGTGCAGGAGCCGCGCATGAGCCGCTGGGCATTGCTGTTCGTGGCCGCCGTCTCCGCCGTCACCCTGCTGGGCAGCGCCGCCATCGACCGCTTTGGCCCCAGCGCCGCGCTGTACACCTACGACTACAATGCCGACAGCGCCGTATCCCGCTTCGGGCTGGGCACCAGTCTCCGCCTGGAGCTGACCTACGCCCTGTTCGGCACACCCACGCCGCCGCTGGACCCGCTGCCTGCTGCGGATGAGGCGCTTTCCCTGCCGGAGGACGCCGCCCAGCCGGAGCCAACGGACTACGGCTACAACACGCTGGACATCGACTTTTCCGCGCTGGCGGACGCCGCATCGGACAGCACGCTGGCCTCGATCCATCGCTATGTAGCCTCCCGCACTCCCTCCCGCCAGAACCAGTACACGGGGATGTTCAAGGGCAAGAATCTGATCCTGCTGACGGCGGAATCCTTCTCGCCGTGGTTCATCTCGGAGGAGCTGACCCCCACGCTGTACCGTCTGACCCACGAGGGCTTCGTCTGCAACAACTACTACCAGCCCGGCTGGGGCCAATCCACCACCGGCGGCGAATATGCCGTGCTCACCGGCCTGCTGCCCACCTGGGTGGGCGGCGATGTCAGCTTCTGGGCCAGCCGCAACGACGCCATGCCCCTGACGCTGGGCAGTCAGTTCCGTGCGCTGGGCTATCAGACCCTCGCATGGCACAACAATACCTACAACTACTATGGCCGCGACGCCACCCATCCCAATCTGGGCTACGACTATCGGGGCATCGGCTCCGGCCTGTCCCTGCCGAACGACTCCGGCGGCTGGCCCTACTCCGATCTGGAGATGATGGAGGCCACGGTGGACGACTATGTGCAGACCTATCTCACCACCGGCCAGCCCTTCCATGTCTACTACATGACCGTCAGCGGTCACGGCAGCTACAACTGGGGCCAGTCCATGGCCATTAAGAACCGTGCCGCCGCCGAGGCTGCCTATCCCGACGCCTCCGGACCGGTACAGGCCTATGTGGCCGCCAATCTGGAGCTGGAGGCCGCTCTGACCTATCTGGTGGACAAGCTGGAGGCCGCCGGTATCGCCGACGACACGGTGATTTGCCTGTCCGCCGACCACTATCCCTACGCGCTGGCGGAGACGGAGGTGGACTACTACGCCGAGCTGACGGGCCGTCAGGACACGGATCTGGACACCTCCCGCTACCGCAACGCCCTGATCCTCTGGTGCGGCAGCATGACCGAGCCGGTCACGGTGGATATCCCCTGCAGCGCCGTGGACATCGTGCCCACCCTCAGCAACCTGTTCGGGCTGCCCTATGACTCCCGCCTGCTGTCGGGCCGCGACATTCTGGCCACCAACTATGACCCCGCCAGCGCCTCCGGCTGCATTCCGCTGGTGATCCTGCCCACCACGATGGGCAACAGCTGGGCCACCGCCGCCGGCGTCTACGAGGCCCCCACCGGCACCTTTACCCCCAACCCGGGCGTCACGGTAGAGGACGGCTATGTGGACGCGGTCAACCGTCTGGTGTCCACGAAATACGCCTATGCCAAGCTGCTCATCCAGTACGACTACTACCGCATCGCGCTGGGCGGCTGACAAATGTAAAAAAGAGAGAGCTGCCCGTCGGGCAGCTCTCTCTTTTTTACATTTGCGGGGCGGGGTTACATGGCCTTGATGATGTCCACGATCTCCGCGCCGATGCGCTTCTGGGCCTCCACGGTGGCTGCGCCGATATGGGGCGTGCAGGACACCATGGGATGGCTGTACAGCGCCTTGTTGGTGGCGGGCTCGTCAGCGTACACATCCAGACCGGCGGCGCGGACCTTGCCGGACTCCAGCGCGGCCAGCAGCGCGGCCTCGTCCACGTTGGTGCCGCGGGAGGTGTTGACGATCACCACGCCGTCCTTCATCTTGGCGATGTTCTCGGCGGAGATCAGGGCGCCGCCGTCCACAGCGGGAGCGTGGACGGATACGAAGTCGGCCCTGGCCAGCAGCTCGTCCATCTCCACATAGGGGATGCCCAGCTGCTCCTCAATACCGGGGATGTGGAAAATATCGAAGGCGATGACGTTCATGCCGATGGCCTTGGCCATCACGCCCAGATGCTGGCCGATGCGGCCGAAGCCCACGATGCCCAGGGTCTTGCCCTGCAGCTCGATGCCCTTGCCGTACTCCTTCTTCTTCCACTCGCCGTTGCGCATGGTGTAACCGGCGTCGGAGATGTAGCGGGCGCAGGCGAACATGTGACCCATGGCCAGCTCGGCCACGGACTGGGAGGAAGCTCTGGGGGTGTTCTTCACGGCGATGCCGTTCTCCTCGGCGTACTTCACGTCGATGTTGTCCACGCCCACGCCGCCGCGGATGATCAGCTTCAGCTTGCTGCCCTTGGCCTCGTCAATGTGGTTGGCGCGGACCTTGGTCTTGGAGCGGACCACGACCACGTCGAAGTCGCGCAGGGCCTTGCCCAGCTGATCGGGCTCATAGAACTGCTCGACGACCTCGTGGCCCATCTCGCGCAGCTGCGCCAT
>CAKTOK010000050.1 GCA_934589835.1 uncultured Oscillospiraceae bacterium
ATCTCTCAGCCGCCCGATTATCGGACATACTCCCCGGAAGTTACCTCCTTGCGGAGCAATCTCCCGGTTCATCGCACTGTAAACGCCTCCGGGCGTGTTGTGCCCATCGCGCGCGTACCTGCATATCATATCGGAAAAAGCCTCTTGTGTCAAGGGGATTTTTCTATTTTGTCAACAAAATTTTCATGAGCTTTTTGGCAGTTTTGACGGGCATATATCTTGTGGCAGAGAAGCCGCTCCCCTCCCCTATCTGGGGCCGCACAGGCGAAAAGCGCCGCCTGACGGCGGCGCTCGCTGCGTTGGGGGATTTTGACAATTTCGGTGAAATGGCTTGCAAAGCGGCGGAGGCTTTGCTATAATTTAGGCGAAAAACAAAGATGCGGCGGCTTACGGGTGTTCCCGCACCCGTAAGCCTATGCAGGTGAGGCACCACCTACACAATGACCGGAAAGGTCGCACCGCATGGGTATTATACGATATTCTGCCGCTTGACGCAAGTGGTGGATTGTCGTTTTCCCAGTGCTGTGTTGCATCAGGAAGACTGTTTCTTCTTACGCTGTGTAGGCCACGTCCTGCCCAGCGTTTTTGTTTTTCGCCCGCCCCGGAGGGCTCCCCCCCTCCGGGGGTGTGGGTGAAGCAAAAAAGAAGGACGCCGTGCGGCGTCCTTCTTTCGTTTTCCGGATCAGGCGCGCTTCCACTTGGCGCCATTGGGGATGTCGGTGACCTCGATGCCCTGTGCCTTCAGCGCATCGCGGATGCGGTCGGCCTCGGCGAAATTCTTGGCCTTCTTGGCATCGGCGCGGGCGCGGATCAGCGCCTCCACGGCGGCGTCGGGCTCGCCGGACTCGCTGATGACGGCGAATTCGCCGGCGGCGGGGGTGGATGCGGCCTGCTTGCTGCGGAGGACGGCGGCCTTTTCCAGCAGCTTCAGGCCCAGCACGGTGTCAAAGCTGTCCAGCAGGGCCAGCTTGGTCTTGTCGTTGGTCTTGGCCTTCAGCACATCGTACAGCACGGTGACGGCCATGGAGGTGTTCAGATCGTTGTCCATGGCGGCGGTGAATTTGGCCTTATATTCGTCGAAGGCGGGCTGGTCCACCTCGCCCTCGTCCTTCAACGCGGCGATGCGGGTCAGCAGCTTGTTATAGGCCACGGTGGCGTTGTCCAGATTCTCCCAGGTGAAGACCAGACTCTTGCGGTAGTGGCTCTGGAGGCAGAAGAAACGGTAGGCCAGCGGGTCGTAGCCCTTCTCCTCCAGCAGGGAGACGGTGAGGAACTCGCCCTTGGACTTGGACATCTTGCCGTGGTCGGTGTTCAGGTGGGCCACATGGCACCAGTGGGGGCACCACGGGTGGCCCAGATAGCTCTCGGACTGGGCGATCTCGTTGGTGTGGTGGGGGAAGGCGTTGTCCACGCCGCCGCAGTGGAGGTCCAGATACTCGCCGTTGTACTTCATGGAGATGCCGGAGCACTCGATGTGCCAGCCCGGGTAGCCCACGCCCCACGGGGAGTCCCATTTCAGGGCCTGATCCTCAAACTTGGACTTGGTGAACCACAGCACGAAGTCGTTGCGGTTGCGCTTGTTGGTGTCCTCCTCCACGCCCTCGCGGACGCCCACCGCCAGATCCTCCTCGTTGTGGTCGTTGAAGATGTAGTAGCGCTCCAGCTTGGAGGTGTCGAAATACACGTTGCCGCCGGCCACATAGGCATAGCCCTTCTCCAGCAGGCGGGAGATGATCTTGATATAGTCGTCGATGAGGCCGGTGGCGGGCTGCACCACATCGGGGCGCTTGATGTTCAGCTTCTGGCAGTCGGAGAAGAACGCATCGGTGTAGTACCGGGCGATCTCCATAACGGTCTTATGCTCGCGCCGAGCGCCCTTGAGCATCTTATCCTCGCCCTCGTCGGCGTCGGAGGTCAGGTGTCCCACGTCGGTGATGTTCATGACGCGGTTCACATCGTACCCGGCGTAGCGCAGGTACTTCTCCAGCACGTCCTCCATGATGTAGGAGCGCAGGTTGCCGATGTGGGCAAAGTGGTACACCGTGGGGCCGCAGGTGTACATCTCCACATGGCCGGGGGTGTGGGTCTTGAACTCCTCTTTTTTGTGGGTGGCGGAATTATACAGATACATGATGAGCCTCCTATGATCTACATTATAATAATTATATATGTGTAAAAAAACGCCTCCCATGCCCGCAGGCATGAGAGGCGAAAGGATACTTCGCGGTTCCACTCTCGTTTATCACTCAGGTACGGCCCATGACGCAGGCCATGCGGAGGGCGTCCACAGCCCTCGCGCTCCCGGACGCACTTTCTGTCCGCAGCGGGTGAGCGGGCTTGCAGCCGACGGCCCCCTCTCTCTTGCCCCGTGGGATGGACATACTCTTTCCGATCAACGCGCTATTCGGTTGGGTCTTATGGTAGCAGGATTTCCTGCCGGTGTCAAGTCATTTGATCGTACCATCGATTGGCAGGGGCAGACACGTCAATCGATGGTAAAAACATCGGCGTTCTTGGCGAAATACTCGATGCCGGAGTAGACGGTGGTGACCAGGATCACGCCCTGACACACATCGTTGAGCCACTGGGGGATGCCCAGCAGGATCAGGCAGATGCAGACCATGGTGGAGGCGGTCTTGATCTTGCCGGACCAGCCGGCGGCGATGACGCGGCCCTTCTCCACCGCTACAAGGCGCATGCCGGAGACGGCAAACTCCCGCAGCAGCACGATGGCCAGCACCCACGCGGCGAAGGTACCCTCCTCCACGAACCAGCACAGCGCCGCCATCACAAGGCATTTGTCGGCCAGCGGGTCCATGAACTTGCCGAAGTCGGAGATCTGGTTGTAATGGCGGGCGATGTAGCCGTCCAGCAGGTCGGTGAGGCAGGCCACGATGTAAATGCCCAGCGCCGCATAGCGGCAGCCGGGGAAGCCCCAGTACAGCACCACCAGAAATACGGGGATCATCAGCACGCGCAGGATCGTCAGCTTGTTTGCGGTCGTCATGGTAGGTATCCGCCTTTCGTTTTGGTCTTCGTGTATTGTAGCACGGGCGGCGGAAAATGGAAAGCCTTTTTTACTCCGCCAGCTCGCCGGTCAGCTCGCCGTCCATGGCGCCGGTGAGGCGCACAGGCACGAACGCGCCCGCCTCCACCTCGCGGTCGGCCACGAAGTAGATGCGGCCGTCGATGTCGGGGCTTTCGGCATAGCTGCGGCCCACGAACATCATGGCCTGACTGTCGAACCCGTCGCACAGCACCTCCGTCACCGTGCCCATGCGGCTGTCGTTGAAAGCGTCCATGATGCGGGACTGCACGTCCACGATGAGATCGGCGCGGCGCTCGGCCTCATCGGTGTCCACGCGGTTCAGCATTTTGGCGGCGGGAGTCCCCTCCTCCGGCGAATAGGGGAAGACGCCGGCCCGCTCGATGCGGACCTGCTGCAAAAATTCGCACAGCTCCTCGAAGGCGGCCTCGTCCTCATAGGGCAGGCCGGTGATGAGGCTGGTACGCAGCACCAGATGGGGGATGCGGGCGCGCAGCGTCTCGAACAGCGCCAGCAGCTCCGCCTTGCCGCCCCGCCGGTTCATGGCCTTGAGAACCTTGTCGTTGCAGTGCTGGATGGGGATGTCCAGATAGGGCAGGACCTTCTCCTCCGAGGCGATGGTATCGATGAGCTCATCGGTGAACTCATCGGGATAGAGATAGTGCAGGCGGATCCAGCGGAAGTCCAGCCTGCACAGCTCATGCAGCAGGGCGGCCAGCTTCCGCTGCCCGTACAGGTCGATGCCGTAGCGGGTGATGTCCTGGGCAATGACGATGCACTCCTTCACACCGGTGTCCGCCAGACGGCGGGCCTCGGCCAGCACCTTCTCCATGGGACGGCTGCGGTAGCGGCCGCGGAGGGAGGGAATGACGCAGTAGGCGCAGCGGTTGTCGCAGCCCTCGGCGATACGCAGGTAGGCGTAGTGCTTGGGAGTGGTCAGCACCCGGTCGAACTCGTCGAGCATGCCGTGGATATCCGCGAAGCGGCAGGGGCGGCCGCCGCTCATCAGCTCCGCCAGCGCGGAGACGATCTCGCCGTAGCTGCCGGTGCCCATGATGCCGTCCACCTCCGGCAGCTCCGTCAGGATCTCCTGCTGGTAGCGCTGGGTGAGGCAGCCGGTGACCAGGAGCTTCTGCACCTGCCCCTCCGCCTTGAGCTGGGCCACGGAGAGGATGGTGTCGATGGCCTCCTCCTTGGCGGAGTCGATGAAGCCGCAGGTGTTGATGACCACCACGTCGGCCCCCGAGGGCTCCTCCAGCAGGGTGTGGCCGGCATCGCGGCACAGGGCCATCATCTGCTCGGTATTCACCAGATTCTTGGCGCAGCCAAGGGAAATAAAGGACACTTTCACGTTGCGTTACCTCACGTTTCGTCGATCTGCTGCCCCAGCTCGTTGAGAACGGGGCGGATATCCTGCCACCGGAAGCCGCGGCGCTGGAGGGCGGCGGCGAAGCGGCGGCTGCTGTCATCGGTCAGGGGGCGGCCCCGCAGCTTCGTTTGCAGCAGCCGGCGGATGGCCTCCTGCGGCGGGGGAAGCTGGGCCAGCGCATCGTCCCACAGGGGCTGGGGGATGCCGCGGCGGTGCAGCTCCTGCCGGACCCGGGCGGCGCCGTAGCCCATGGCGCCGTAATGGCGGGCGATAACGCCGGCATAGGCGGCATCGTCCACAGCGCCCAGACCCTCCAGCCAGTCCGCCGCGCCGGCGGCATCCTCGGGCGAGGCGCCTTTTTTCGTCAGGCGGTCCGTCAGCTCCTTCTTGGAGAGCATCCGGCCGGAGGCCATGCCGGCTCCGCGGCGCTTGGCGTCGCTGCGGCGGGCGGCGGCCTGAAGCGCCGCCAGCGTCTCCGGCGGCAGGTCGAGGCCCTGATATAAGCCAAATTGCAGAAGCTCCGCGCCGGTGATCCGGAGGATGGTCCCATCCTCCAGATGCACCAGCACGCGCTCCTGCCTGTGTTTGGAATTTTCCAGCCGTTCGATGTGCATCAGTCGGCGTCGTCGAAGTCGTCGGCGGACACATCCACTGCGCGGCCCGCCGCCTTGGCGGCGGTGCGGGACTGGGCGCCCATCAGCTTGTGGAAGTTCTCGCGGACGGCGGTCTCCAGCTTGGCGGCCTCTCCCGGATGGTCGCGGAAATACTGCTTGGCAGCGTCGCGGCCCTGTCCCAGACGCAGCTCGCCCATGTTGAACCACGAGCCGCTCTTCTGCACCAGATCCAGCTTGACCGCCAGATCCAGCAGGTCGCCCAGCTTGCTGATGCCCTCGCCGTACATGATGTCGAACTCCGCCTCGCGGAACGGAGGGGCCACCTTGTTCTTCACCACCTTGGCGCGGGTGCGGTTGCCGATGACCTCGCCGCCGGATTTCAGCGTCTCGATGCGGCGCACGTCGATACGGACGGAGGCGTAGAACTTCAGGGCGCGGCCGCCGGTGGTGACCTCGGGGTTGCCGTACATGACGCCCACCTTCTCGCGGAGCTGGTTGATGAAGATGACGATGGAATTGGTCTTGTTGATGACGCCGGTGAGCTTACGCAGCGCCTGACTCATCAGGCGGGCGTGCAGGCCCACGAAGCTGTCGCCCATTTCGCCCTCGATCTCGGCGCGGGGCACCAGCGCGGCCACGGAGTCCACCACCACCACATCGATGGCGCCGGAGCGGACCAGCGCCTCGGTGATCTCCAGCGCCTGCTCGCCGGTGTCGGGCTGGGAGATGAGCATATCCTCCACGTTGACGCCCAGCGCCTTGGCGTAGGTGGGGTCCAGCGCGTGCTCGGCGTCCACGAAGGCCACCTCGCCGCCCAGCTTCTGAGCCTCGGCCAGCACATGAAGGGCCAACGTGGTCTTACCGGAGGATTCCGGCCCGTAGATCTCCACGATGCGGCCCCGGGGCAGGCCGCCGATGCCCAGCGCCAGATCCAGCGACAGGGAGCCGGTGGGGATGGCCTCCACGTTCAGGGTGCTCTCTGCGCCGTAGCGCATGATGGAGCCCTTACCGTACATCTTCTCGATCTGCTGCATGGCAGTTTCCAGCGCTTTTTTCTTGTCGGATACCGCCGCGGGCGCGGCCGCGGGTTCTCTCTTTGCCGCCATTGTTCCGTCCTCCTCCGTTTTTTGTGGTTTTACTCTATCGAAGGAACTGTCCCAAAATACGGACAGTTCACACCTCCGTGTGCAGGATGCCCCAGACCACCCGGGGGATGCCGTTCAGGTCGGGAAGCACCTCGATGTCGCCGAAGCCCACGGCGCGCATGATACGCAGCACCGCGTCGGCCTGACCGATGCCCACCTCGAAGTACAGCCGTCCGGCGGGGCGCAGGGCACTGCGCCAGCCTTCGCAGATGGCGCGGTAGAAATCCAGCCCGTCGGCGCCGCCCTTCAACGCCAGATGGGGCTCGTAGTCCCGCACGGACGGGTCGAGACCCGCCATGTCGCCGTCGGGGATGTAGGGCGGGTTGGACACGATGCAGTCGAATTCGCCCAGACGGGCGGGAGCCCTCTCCAGCGCGTTGAGCTGCATGGACACCACCTGACCGGACAGGCCGGTGCGGCGGATGTTCTGACGGCAGATACGGAGCGCGCCCTCGTCGATCTCGCCCAGCACCACATGGCTGCCGGAGACGTTTTTCGCCACGGCCAGACCGATACAGCCGGAGCCGGCGCATAGGTCCAGCACCCGCGGGGCATCGGCGCCGCGCAGGCCGTCGATGGCGGCGGCGGCCAGCACCTCCGTGTCGGGGCGGGGAATGAGCACCCGCTCCGAGATGTCCAGCGGCAGGCCATAGAACTCCCACTCGCCGATGAGGTAGGCCACCGGCTCGCCGGCCAGATGACGGTCCACCAGTGCGCGGACCTGCCGCTCCACCGTGTCGGGCACATAGAGCCGCCCGTCGCGGGTCAGCTCCTCCCTGCTCTTGCCGGCGGCGCAGCACACCAGCTCGCGGGCCTCCAGCGTGGCCGCCGGCAGGCCGGCGGCGCGGAGCTGCTGGCGGACGTCCAAATACAGATTGTTATATGTAATTGCCATAATACGTCCTGTTATTTCTTTTTACCACTGATCCTTCCCCTTTTCGTCAGGGATCACCAGCTTCATCGCCTCGATGGCCACCTCGATCATGGAGTCGTCCGGCTCGTTGGTGGTGAAATTCTGCATCCACATACCCGGGGCGGAGAGGGCGCGGGTCACGGCGTTGTCGTGGGCGCCCACGAAACGGTTGAACTCGTAGGTCACACCCACCACGGGGATGAGCAGCAGCAGCTTGACGCCGATGCGGACCCAGAGGTTCTGCCAGTCGATATAGGGAAAGACGAGGCTGGACACCAGAATGGACACGATGATGACCACAAAGAGGAAGCTGGTGCCGCAGCGGGGATGGTGCTTGGGCTGGGGGCGGACGTTCTCCACCGTCAGGGGCAGGCCCGCCTCGTAGCAGAAGATGGTCTTGTGCTCCGCGCCGTGGTAGCAGAAAACGCGGTAGACGTCCTTCTGCCTGGAGCAGAGGATGAGATAGGCCAGAAAGACGGCTACCTTCACCACGCCCTCGATGAGGTTGTGGAGGGCGGGGCTCTGGGCATGGAACAGTCCGGCGATAAATGTGGGCAGCAGCATGAACAGCACCAGCGTCAAGCCGAGGCTGAGGATGACGGAGAACGCCACGATCAGGGATTGCAGTTTCGCGGCGGAGATGTGCTTTTCCAGCCACCGGTCCAGCTTGCCGGGCTGGGCGTCCTCCTCGTCGGGAAGGTAGTCTGCGGAGAACATCAGCGCCTTGACGCCGGTGATCATGGAGCTGAGAAAGGTGACGGCGCCGCGGAGGACGGGGATCCCCAGAATGGGGTATTTGTCCTTGACGAATCTCCGCTCCGTCACCTTGGTGACCAGTCCCTCCGGCGAGCGGACCACGATGGCGTCCTTCTCCGGTCCGCGCATGAGAATGCCTTCGATCAGCGCCTGTCCGCCGATGGTGGTGCGGAACGCGCCCTGTTTCTTTTCCATATACCTGAATGATCCTTTCTGGGGCAAGCATACCACAGCTTGCCGAAAAATGCAACACCTGTTCGATTTTTTTACAGGTCTTTTTCTGTTTCCTGCTTCAGTGGGAGGGTGATGGTCACAACGGTGCCGCCGCCGGCGGCGTTGGCGATGTCGAACACGCCGCCGTGGAGGCGGACGATCTCATCGCAGACGGCCAGCCCAATGCCGCTGCCGCGGGCACGGGAGGAGCCCTTGTAGAATTTCTGCTTCACATAGGGCAGCTCCGCCTCGGGGATGCCGGGGCCGAAGTCCCGAATGGTGATGACGTAAGCGCCGTCGGTCTGGGTCAAACGGACGATGATGCGCTTGCCGGAGCCGCCGTGCTTGGCGGCGTTGTCCAGCACGTTGCAGAATACCTGCTTCAGCCGCTCGGGGTCGCCGGTGATGGGCTCCTCATACAGCGCCTTGTCGCTGGCATACTCCAGAGAGATACCGTCCTGACGGAACAGCTCGCGGTAGGTATAGACCGCGTCCTCCAGCTCGGCCTGCAGGTCGGTGTCCTCCACCTGCAAGGTGAAACGGCCATCGGTCATTTTGGAGAAGTCCAGCAGCTCCTCTACCATGTTGGTGAGGCGGCGGGACTCCTTGAGGATGATCTGGACGCCGCGGCGCAGCTGCTGGACATCGCAGGACTCGTCCTCCAGCAGCGTCTCGCCCCAGCCGTTGATGGCCGTCAGGGGCGTCCGCAGCTCGTGGGATACGGAGGAGATGAACTCTGACTCCATTTTCTCGCTCTGGCTGATCTTCAGGGACATATCGTTGATGTTGTCCACCAGCACGCCCATCTCGTCCGTGTATTTGTTGGGGATCTGGATGCCGTAGCTGCCGCTGGAGATGCGTCTGGCCGCCTCCGACACCGCCGACACCGGCGCCACCACGTTGTTGATGAAGATGGAGCTGGACAGGAAGATCAGGCAGATCACGGCGGCCATGACGCCGCAGACCACCAGCACCGTCAGGAACACCTGACGGTCCAGCTCCCCGATGGCGGTGACGTAGCGCATGATGCCCACCACCTGCCCGTTGAATTTCAGCAGGCTGGAGGCGGCGATGATCCGTTCGCCGGTGACATTGTCACGGCCCACGAAGTCCTGCACCGTGCCGCTCTCCACGGCGCGGGAGATCTCCGAGGTGCCCGGGTAGGTGCCGGCCGTCAGGCCGCGGGTGGTGACCTCCACGCGGCCGGAGCTGTTGAGGAATTGCAGCTCGATACGGTCGCCGTCCTCAAAGGTGGCGGCGTACAGCGTGGCGCTGCGGTAGTACTCCTTGTAGCCGGTCATGACATAGGTGTTAAAGTAGTCGGCGCCGGCGGCTGCCTTGGCCCGCAGAGTGGAGCGGGCGCTGTTGTAGTAGTTGCTGGCAAAGCCCACGGAGATGAGGACGCCCACCAGCAGCAAAATCGCAGCCACGGGGCCGATACTGCCGGTGAGCCACCGGCGGCGCAGGCCCCGCACCCGGGGCAGCTTGGCGGCCATATTGCTCCACTCCTTTCCGGTAGAAAATCAATGCTCGCGCGGCGCGGCAACCACCGCGCAGCAGGTATTTTGCACGGAGACGCGGTATGCCCCGACAGCGGCGGCTTTTGCGTCAGGACGCGGCGCGGCAAGCACCGCGCAGCAGGTATTTTGCGCGGAGACGCGGCGCACCTCTGACAGCGCGAGATTTTTTGCTGAGACGAGGCGCACCTCTGACAGCGGAAGCTTTTGCGTCAAGACGCGGCGCACCTCTGACAGCGCGAGATTTTTTGCTGAGACGAGGCGCACCTCTGACAGCGGAAGCTTTTGCGTC
>CAKTOK010000051.1 GCA_934589835.1 uncultured Oscillospiraceae bacterium
ATGGAGGTGACACCCGGATTTGAACCGGGGAATGAGGGTTTTGCAGACCCTTGCCTTACCACTTGGCTATGTCACCGTGAATCCGGATGTTAGTATACTATACCGCTCCCCCGTTTGTCAAGCACGAAACCCGATTTCGGCCCACTTTCTTTTGCCGCCCGCCGGGAAAACGGCGCCGCACCCGCAGCGCCGTTTCTCATTTCCGCTCCGGCAGGACCGCCAACAGCGTCAGCGGCTCGGAGCCGGTGTTGTCGATGCCGTGGGTATGGCCCTCGGGGCAGTAGTGAGTCATGCCGGCGCGGAGCGTCACGTCCGTGCCGTCGTCGTGGCACACGCCGCTGCCGGAGAGCACGTGGATGATCTCGCAGTTGCCCTGATGCGTGTGGAGCCCGATGGACGAGCCGCTGGGCAGCGTCAGTGTCAGGATGCGGCCCATGCCGTCCTGTACCGCTGTGCGGACCAGCGCCTCGCCCTGTCCTCCCTTGAAGTGGGGGACGGTCTGCGCTGTCAGCTTGTCAAAATCCAAAAGCATGGCGTACCTCCTTACTTGCGGCCCTGCCGCATCTTCTCCTCGATGGCCTTGCCGGTGGGGGTGGTGGCCAGACCGCCCAGCGCCGTCTCGCGGAACTCCACGGGCATACGGCGGCCCACCTCGCCCATGGCGTCGATCACCTCATCCACGGGGATGCGGCTGGTGATGCCTGCCATGGCCATGTCGGCCACACTGACGGCGTTGACCGCGCCGATCACATTCCGCTTTACGCAGGGGACCTCCACCAGACCTGCCACGGGGTCGCAGATCAGGCCCATCAGGTTTTTCAGCGCCATGGCCACTGCGTGGCCGAGCTGCTGGCCGGTGCCGCCCCGCAGGGCCACCAGCGCACCGGCCGCCATGGCAGATGCCGTGCCGATCTCCGCCTGACAGCCGCCGGAGGCGCCGGCGATGCAGGCGCGGCGGGCAATGACGGCGCCGATGCCGCTGGCCACATACAGAGCCTCCAATATCTGATGCTGGCTCAGCTCCTCGCGCCTGCACAGAGGCAGCAGCACCGCCGGCATCACGCCGCAGGCTCCCGCCGTGGGGGCCGCCACGATCCGGCACATACAGGCGTTGGACTCCGCCATGGACAGAGCCTCGGCGATGACCTCGCTGACGTAGCCGCCGGACATGGCCTCGCCGCGGAAGCAGTACTGCCGCATTTTCATGCCGTCGCCGCCCACCAGCCCGCTGACGGACCGGCGGCGTCCCGTGTAGTTGTCGGCGGCGTCCGCCATGGCCTGCCACGTCAGCAGCATCTTGGCCATGGACTGGTTCCGCGTCACCTGACGGTCCTCCATGTCGGCCTCCAGCACGATCTCCCAGAAGGGCCTGCCCTCCTGCTCCATGCGGTCAAAGATTTCCCTCATCGAATCCAGAGACATCTTCATCCTCCTCCTTGTCGTAGTAGGTCATGGAAAGAATGCCCGGCAGCTCCGACAGGAACGCCACCTGGTTGGGCTTGAGGTGCTGGTCCGTCTCGATGACCATCAGGGCATCGCCGCCCCGCTTGTGGCGGTACAGGCTCATGTTGGCCACGTTGACCCGCAGCTGGCTGAGGATGGAGGTCACCGCGGCCACCGTACCGCTGGCGTCCTCGTTTCGGATGACCAGCGTGTTGTACATCCCCGTGAAATTCACATCGATGCCGTCCAGCTTGTTGACCATGATGCGCCCGCCGCCCAGCGACGAGGCCTGCATCACCAGATGTCTGCCCTCGGCGGACCACGCCTCGATCACGGCGGTGTTGGGATGGGCGTCCCGCAGGCTGATCTCGTCCACGGTGTAGGCCAGGCCCGCCTTTTTCGCCTCGTCAAAGGCAAAGGGGAGACGGGGGTCGTCGGGCTTCATGCCCAGCAGGCCGCCCACCAGCGCGCGGTCAGTGCCGTGGCCTGCGCCTGTCTCGGCGAAGGAGCCATACAGGTGGATGGCCGCCCGCGCCGGCGGCGCGCCCAGCAGGGAGCGGGCCATGCAGCCGATGCGGGCCGCGCCCGCCGTGTGGGAGCTGGACGGCCCGATCATCACGGGGCCGAGAATGTCGAAAATATCCAGCATGGGAAAACTCCTTTCGTGGGAGAGTAGGAGGGAGCGATTTTGCTCAGCATACCACACCTGTACGGCAAATGCCAGAGAAAGACGAAAAAATTTTCGGCAGCGCGGGGAGCCGGACGGCTCTTGCCATTTGCAGGTTATCGTGGTATGGTTAGCGGCAGAACGATACCGGGAGGAGACGGAAGCCATGGAGCTGACACCGCTGAGACTGCACCCCTGCTATAAGGAATATCTCTGGGGCGGGACCCGCCTGCGCGCGGCCTATCATAAGACGGACGCCCCCGCCGTCACCGCGGAGAGCTGGGAGCTGGCCCAGCGGCCGGAGGGCGTCTCCACGGTGGCGTCCGGCCCGCTGCGGGGCCGGACGCTGGCGGACCTTGCCGCGGCGGACCGGAACGCCTTCTGGGGGACCGATTGCGGCACAGGGGATTTCCCGCTGCTGGTGAAGCTCATCGACGCCAAAAGGGACCTGTCCATTCAGGTCCACCCCTCCGATGAGACGGCTCTGCGGGCACAGGGCGAGGCGGGCAAGGCAGAGCTGTGGTATGTGGTGGACTGCGACGCGGACGCCGCCATCTACTTCGGCCTTGCGCGGCAGGTGACGCCGGAGGAGCTCCGCCGCCGGGCGGAGGACGGCACCATCTGTCAGGTGCTGAACCGCGTGCCGGTACATCCGGGGGACACATTCTTCATCCGGCCCGGCACCATCCACGCCATCTGCGCCGGCATCCTGGTGGCGGAGATCCAGCAGAACTCCAACACCACCTTCCGCGTCTACGACTACCGGCGCCGCGACGCCGACGGCCGGCTGCGCCCCCTGCATCTGGAGCGGGCGGCGGCGGTGCTGGACGATACGCCGCTGGCGGCGCGGCCCTGCGAGCCGGTCTGCGTCACGGTGCGGGAGGGCTATACGGCGGCGGAGCTGCTTGCCTGCCGGTATTTCCGCGTGGACCGTCTGGATGTGGACGGCCGCGCCGCCCTGCGCTGCGACGGCGGCTCCTTCCGACACCTGCTGTGCGTGGCGGGGGAGGGCGCCGTGGTCCACGGCGGCGTGGGATATCCCCTGCGGCAGGGGGACTCCTACTTCCTGCCTGCCGCGCTGGGAGACTACGCGGTGGAGGGCCGCTGCCGCGTGCTGCTCAGCCGCGTGTGACAATCAGAAACGAGCCGCCTGCGGGTATCCCGCAGGCGGCTCGTGTTCATTCAGTTCAGGAAGTCCTTCAGCTTCTTGGAGCGGGAGGGGTGACGCAGCTTCCGCAGGGCCTTGGCCTCGATCTGGCGAATGCGCTCGCGGGTGACGTTGAACTCCTTGCCCACCTCCTCCAGCGTGCGGGTGCGGCCATCCTCGATGCCGAAGCGCAGCTTCAGCACCTTTTCCTCCCGGGGGGTCAGGGTGCTGAGCACGTCCACCAGCTGCTCCTTCAGCAGGGTGAAGCTGGCGGCCTCGCTGGGCTCGGACGCAGCCTCGTCGGGGATGAAGTCGCCCAGATGGGAGTCCTCCTCCTCGCCGATGGGCGTCTCCAGCGATACCGGCTCCTGCGCGATCTTCAGAATTTCACGCACCTTGTCCACAGGCATATTCATCTCCTCGCTGATCTCCTCGGGGCTGGGATCGTGGCCCAGCTCCTGCAGCAGCTGGCGGGACACGCGGATGACCTTGTTGATGGTCTCCACCATGTGGACGGGAATGCGGATGGTGCGGGCCTGATCGGCGATGGCGCGGGTGATGGCCTGCCGGATCCACCATGTAGCGTAGGTGGAGAACTTGTAGCCCTTGGTATAGTCGAACTTTTCCACGGCCTTGATGAGGCCCAGATTGCCCTCCTGGATCAGATCCAGGAACAGCATCCCGCGGCCCACATAGCGCTTGGCGATGGACACCACAAGACGCAGGTTGGCCTCGGCCAGCTGCTGCTTGGCGCGCTCGCCGGCCTTGACCTGCTTGTTCAGCTGGGCCAGCTCCTCCTCGGACAGCGTCTCACCGCTCTCTGCGGCCTCGTCCAGCCGCTCCTTGGCCTCCCGGCCGGCGGTCATGGCCGTGGCCAGCTCCACCTCCTGATCGGCGGTGAGCAGAGGAACCTTGCCGATCTCCTTCAGGTACATCCGCACGGGGTCGTCGATGTTGAAGCTGTCCACCAGCGAATTGGGATCGACCAGCTCCTCCTCCTCGATCTCGGCGATCTCCTCCAGCGGCGGCTCACCGTCCTCGTCCGGCAGGTCGGCCAGAAAATCCTCGGTGCCTACCTCGATGCCCAACGTCTCCAGCGAGTCATAGATGGAGTCCATCTGGTCGCCGTCCAGATCCATCTCGTCCAGCACCTCGGACAGCTCGCCTGCGTCCAGACGCCCCTTTTTCTTGCCCTTGATGAACAGCTCCTTCAGCTTTTCGTTGGCGGTCAGCAGCGCGGCGGCCGGCAGGGTGGCGATGGTCTTTTCGTCCAGCTTGCCCTTGCCGATGCCGTGCTTGCTGTCATCCTTATCCGCCTTGGCCTCCTTGACGGGCTTGGCGTCCTTCTCCGTCTTGGCGGCATCCTCGGCCAGCAGGGCGTCTGCCATCTCCTGAAGCTGCTGGGCGGTGTATTTTTCGTCAGTCATGTTCGCTTTCCTCCGTAGCCTTTTTTATCTTTATAGGTATCGCGGGCGGCGGCCAGCGCGTCCATGGCGCTGCGGCCGCTGCGTTTTGCGTATTCTTCGCGGATGATGCGGATGTAGTCCGCCAGCGCCTGACGGGCATTGGCGGCGGACTCCGGCTTTTGCAGCAGCGCCGTCAGGTGACTCATCTCCTCCTGTGTCAGCACGGCGGACAGCGCCGCCAGACTGCTGCCGCCGCGGCAGCGCCATAGCTGGCTGTAAATGCGGCCCAGCAGCGGCGAGGAGAACTCCTCCTCCCGCAGCGGCGGTTCCGCGGGGAAGATGCCGTCGTCCTGCATCAGCAGGCGAAGGACGCCCTCCTCGGCCATGGCGCTACGCAGGTCGTCGTAGCGGATGGCCCGCTCCGCAGGCTGTAGTGTGCGGCTGAGATTCAGCTCCTGCCGCTCCTGCATTTTGCGGTCCTTGGCGGCCCGCTGCCTGAAGGCCCGCTGGACCTCCAGCTTCATGGCCTCCGCCGACAGCCCCGCCGTCTGGGCGGCGCGGTTGGTGTATACGTCCCGCTCCACGGCGTTTTCGAGCTTACATAACTCCTCCGCCATTTCACCGGCATACGCGATGCGCCCCTCGTCAGAGGTGAGGTCATACTTGGCGGCGATCTGCGCCATGCGGAACTCCACGCCGTTTTCACTGCCGGAGAGCAGGTTTTCAAAGGCGGCGGCCCCGTGGAGCTTGATAAAATCATCGGCGTCCTGCTTGACGTACTTGCCGTCCACCAGACGGTTGGGCAGCTTCAGGACCTTGACGGTGAACTCCGAATTGTTCAGCAGCTCCAGCGCCCGCTGGGTGGCCAGCTGACCGGCGTTGTCGTTGTCATAGCACAGCACCAGTTCCTTGGTGAAGCGGCTGAGCAGGCGGGTCTGCTCCACGGTGAGGGCCGTGCCCATGGAGGCCACGGCATTGTCAAACCCCGCCTGATGGAGGGTGACTACGTCCAGATTGCCCTCGCAGAGGATGATGTTGGGCCGCTTCGTCTTCTTGGCCAGATTCAGCCCGTAGAGGATACGACGCTTACTATATGTAATGGTCTCCGTGGTATTCATATACTTGGGCTCGGAGTTGTCGATGACGCGGCTGCCGAAGCCCACCACGTCGCCGCGGATGTCGATGACCGGCAGCATCAGCCGGTTGCGGAACTTGTCGTACAGGCGGCCGTTTTTGCCGTTGACCACCAGACCCGCCGCCAGCAGCTCCTCCTTGCCGTAGCCCCTGCGGGTCATGGCGGTGAGCAGGCCGTCCCACCGGTCGGGGGACGCGCCCATGCCGAAGCGGACGGCGATGCTCCTGCGGATCTGGCGCTTGTCCAGATAGGCCTGCACCGCGCCGCCCTCCGGCGAGCACAGCAGCTCATAGTACCAGCGGGCCGCGTCGCGGTTCAGGTCCAGCACCCGCCGCCGCAGCCGGTCCGCGCCGGAGCGTTCCTCCTCCTCGGGCACCGGCAGGTTGGCCCGCTTGGCCAGAAACCGCACGGCCTCGGGGAAGGTGAGGTTCTCGATCTCCATGATGAAGTTGATGACGCCGCCGCCCTTCTTGCAGCCAAAGCAGTGGTAGATCTGCTTGTCCGGCGAGACGGAGAAGGAGGGGGTCTTCTCGTTGTGGAAGGGGCACAGCCCGAACAGGTTGCCGCCCTTGCGCTGCAGGGCCACATAGCTGCCCACCACGTCCACAATGTCGCTGCGGGCGATCAGCTCGTCCAAAAAGCGCTGGTCAAACATGAAGGACCTCCTTTCCGCGGCCTGCCGCCGCAAGCGTTTCATTTAAGTATACCGCAAAAAACCGCAGCTTCCTCTTTTTTTGCGGAAAAAAATTGAAACGCCGATCGGGAGGCAAGGCGGAAATGCACGCTGCGGGCGGGCAATTTGTTACAAACTGTCCGCCAAATCGCTTTTACGGCAGAAGGAATTTACAAATTATGCGAAAAAATGCGCGATTTATAAGATAAAGAAACGCAAAATTACGATGAAAGGATAAAAGTGACGCGGAGAATGCGGCGGCGGCAGGGACAAACCTGCGCCAGATATTCCGAAAAACGTGCATTTCGAGAAGAATGCAGCACAATTTTCGAGATTTAATCCTTTTTTAACATTTATTTATGAGTTTTTTCGCATTTTTCGGGCCTGCATCTCTTGATTTCTTCCGCGGATATGGTATACTGTCAACGTGAAAAGCGAACCGGACTTGCCGGGCCCGCGGAGTACAACGGAATGATGTTTCCGTTGCAGGCCGTGAGCGCGGCGGGGAGGGCAAGCCGATCAACAAAATTTTTATGGAGGAAATCAAACATGAAGAAGATCATCGCAACTGTTCTTGCTATGGTCATGGCTCTGTCCCTGTGCGCCACCGCTTTCGCTCTGAGCGCCGCTGACAAGGCTTATGACAACAAGGGCAACGAGCTGAAGGGTGACTACACCTATGAGGCTGTCAAGGCTACTTCCAGCAAGAAGGCTGACAACGGCACCATCAAGCACTATGATGTGTACAAGGATGGCGCTTTCGTCGCTTACTATGTCGCCGCTGATGCCAGCGCCTACGACCTGAAGCTGACCACCGACGGCAAGGCTCCTCTGTACCTGGCTGAGCTGGAGACCGGTTTCAAGTATGACTACAAGGCTACCGAGTTCAAGGCCATCGGCGAGAAGTGCGGCCAGCTGGATCTGGAAGAGAACGAGAAGGGCTATGTTGTCACCACCGTTGATGACGAGACCCTGTACTTCTACGGCGTTGACGGCGGCGCTACCAAGCTGCTGGTCAATGGCGAGATCATCGAGGCTGCTTCCGTGAAGCCCGTTGAGCACTCCTGGAAGGCTGCTTCCTATGACAAGAACAACGTCGCTGACAGCTACAAGTGCAAGACCTGCGGCACCGTCGCCAAGGTTTACAGCACTGTCGAGGCTGCTGAGAAGGCCGGCGCCAAGGAGACCACCACTGTGAACGGCCAGCTGATCGGCTGGAACTACAGTGTTGCTGGCACCACCTCCGATGGCAAGACCTCTCCCAAGACCTTCGATGCCGGTATCGCTATGTACGCTGGCATGGCTCTGATGAGCGTTGCTGGTTCTGCTGTCGTGATCGGCAAGAAGAAGGAGTTCTAATTAGAACTTAGTTCTTGAACCAAAAAGAAAGACCGCTTCGGCGGTCTTTCTTTTTGCGCTCTGCACCCCTGCGCCTGTACACGATCACGCCAGCGCTGTCGTGCGGAGCGGGTGCGGGGCAGGACTGCGGCTGCGTACCGCCCGGGGACGCAGGAGCCTCCGACCGCTTCCTACCAAAAATTTGTGAGGAACAGCGAAAAAAGATTGATTTTTCCGGTGCAGTCCTGTAAAATAAACATGACAATCCAAGATTGGTAGCTGTAAGGAAGTGCTTCGCGCACGGGCTGCAACTATCACTCGGCGAACGCTTGAGTGTTTCGGTCTCCGGTTCGGGAGATTGAGGCACTTTTTGTTATTCTGCCGGCGGGCGTCCGCCGGCGGGGGAGCGGAACAGGACTAACGACAAAAGAGGAGGAGCTTGCAGATGAATCTGGTAACCAACGGACGGCTCATTACCCGCGATGCGGACGGAAGGGGCTATTACGAGCACGGTGCGGTGGCCTATGAGGGCGCCAGGATCGTGGAGGTAGGCGAGGAGGCCGCGCTGCGGGCCAAGTACCCCGACGCTGCTGTCATCGACGCCAAGGGCGGCGTCATCATGCCCGCGTTCATCAACGCCCACACCCACATTTACTCCGCGCTGGCCCGTGGCCTGAGCATCGTGGGCAACAACCCCACCAACTTCTATGAGGTGCTGGACGGCACATGGTGGGCCATCGACCGCCACCTGATGATGGACGGCACCCGCGCCTCCGCCACGGCGCTGTATATCGACAGCATCAAGCAGGGCGTGACCACCATCTTCGACCACCACGCCAGCTACGGCGAGATCCCCGGCACCCTGTTCACCATCAGTGAGGAGAGCCGCCGGTTGGGCCTGCGCTCCTGCCTGTGCTACGAGGTGTCCGACCGCGACGGCGAGGAGAAGTGCCTTCAGGCCATCAAGGAGAACGCCGACTTCATCACTTACTGTCAGAAGCAGAACGACCCCATGCTGGCGGCCATGTTCGGCGGCCACGCGCTGTTCACCATCAGCGACAAGACCTTTGA
>CAKTOK010000052.1 GCA_934589835.1 uncultured Oscillospiraceae bacterium
CACGGAAGTTAAGCTCGCTTCTGCTGACAATACTTGGCTGGAGACGGCCCGGGAAGATAGGTAGCGCCAACACAAAGCCCACGACGTTCGTCGTGGGCTTTGCTTTTGTTTCGACACCCCTCTCTGCTGCGGGCTTATATCTGAACTACGCGCACCTCCAGATCCACCTGCTCCACGCCAGCTTCCCGGACAAAGGTGAGCACGCCCTCGCCAACGGAGTCGCCGCGCTTGCGATTTTCCGCCTGATGTGGTAAGATAACCCAAACAGGACTGCGAGGGGGAAAACAGATGGCTATTACGATCCGCAGGATGCAGAGCGGCGACGCTGACGAACTGTACCGGCTGCTGTCAGACCCGGTGGTGATGCGCTATCTGGAGCTGCCCTATGACAGGGCACGGACGGAGGTGTTTCTGCGCCGTGCGGGACTGGCGGCACAGCCCCTCGTGTATGCGGTGGAGGAGGGCGGGAGCTTTATCGGCTATGTGATCTATCACGCATACGATGGGAACAGCATGGAGATTGGCTGGGTGCTGCTTCCGGAATACTGGGGGCGCGGCTATGCGTCGGCACTGACCGACCGGCTGATCTGCTTGGCAAGGCAGGAGGGAAAGGGCGTTGTGATCGAATGTGTGCCGGAGCAGGCGGCGACGGTGCATCTTGCTGTCAAAAAAGGGTTCCGGTATTGCGGGATGGCTGACGAACTGGCGGTGTACCGGCTTGCGTGAGGTGCGGGAAACGCCGCCGGAGAAATAGAAAACAGTAATACGGCACACCATCCGCAGGGGATGAGGTGTGCGGGACGCGGGAGAACGAACGGAAGCACACCGGTGCCGGAATAATGAGACGCCCCTCACGAGGACTGACCTCGTGGGGGGCGCTTTTGCCGGTCAAAAGATGCCGTGGTTGTATCTGATCTGCCCGTATAGAATGAACGCCAGACCGATGACTGTTGCCGGAAGCACGATATAATCGATCGCTGCTTCGTTCCGGAAGGTGACGAGATACGCTAAGAGAAGGGAAGCGCCAATGACAAGCGTCCCCGTGCCGACAGCTCTGCCGTATGGGGCAACATCTTCCTCTTTTACATTTCTGCGGTTGTAGGAGTGTATCGTGCTGATATTTCCCCTTATATTGACGATGCCAAGCGTTGACAGGAGGATGCCTAAAATCAGAAGCGGCAGATACTCCATTGTGACCTCCTAGAATAACTCTTCAAAATTTTTCCAAGGCGAGAGAGATTGAGGGCCAACTCCCTGCCAAGCATTCTGTTGTTATGATTATAGTTCTGCCGGATTTTGCTGTCAATACGGCCGCGCAGTGTTTACCCAGCACATCAGGGCAGAGAAGCCGCGGGGGATGCCTGAGCAATGGCATAAAAAATATCCCCGGGAGACTGACCCACGGGGACAATGGCTGGCGTGGCTGTGTCCTGAGCGGCATTGACTTCCTGCGGTGGGGGCAGTATACTGTCGCCATGCCGCAGCTGTGTCTGGGAGGCGCAGCTGCGGAGCAGCGAGCAGTGCTTTAGACGCATGGCCTGAGAGCGCGAAACGGCAGGGTGCGTTGCAACGCTGAGAACGCAGCGAAAATTGATACAGATGACTGGTACAGGCAGAGGAGGAGATCCCATGATCGTGATACGGGACGCGGCGATGACGGATGCAGCGCGCATTCGGGAGATTTACAACTACTATGTGCAGCATACGGCCATCTCCTTTGAATATGCGACGCCAACACAGGCGGAGATGGAGGCGCGGATGCGGCGGACCATGGCGCGTTACCCCTATCTGGTGGCGGAGCGGGACGGCGTGGTGCAGGGATACGCCTACGCTGGGCCGTTTGTGGGCCGCGCGGCCTATGACTGGGGCAGTGAGCTGTCCATCTATCTGGCCGCCGATGCACAGAGGTGTGGTATGGGCAAGCTGCTCTATACCGCCATGGAGCAGGCGCTGAGGGGAATGGGCATTCTTGACCTGTACGCCTGCATCGGTGTGCCGGAGCGGGAGGATGCGTATCTGACCAACAACAGCGCGGATTTCCACGCCCATCTGGGCTTCCGGCGCGTGGCGCTATTCCGCAACTGCGGCCGCAAATTTGGGCGATGGTATCACATGATCTGGATGGAGAAGACCATCGGCGAACACCGAGCGGATCAGCCGTCGGTGACGCCGTACCCTCAGACAAGGGGCGGGACGGTCCAGACGGTGCGTGAGACAAAGCTGGACCATGCGGCGGTGTATGTCCGCGATCTGGAGGCGGCGCGGGCGTTCTTTGTCCGGTATCTGGGCGGTGTGTCCGGCGAGCGTTATGAGAATGTCAAAACGGGGCTCCGTTCCTACTTCCTGCGGTTCGGAGACGGTGCGCGGCTGGAGCTGATGTACCGGCCAGAGTTGGCCGACGCAGGCAGCGCGGCGCAGTGCGGCTACGCCCATACGGCGTTTTCGCTGGGGAGCCGCGAGGCGGTGGATGCGCTGACCCAGCGGCTCTGCGGGGACGGCTATGCGGTGGTCAGCGGGCCGCGGGTCACGGGGGACGGCTATTATGAGAGCTGTGTCGTCGGACCGGAGGGACTCCTTGTGGAGCTGACGGTGTAAGAAAAAGAGCTGTATATGACCGCGAAAGCGGTCATATACAGCTCATCAAAAACGAAATAGATCTCATCGGCATCCCACAGGTCACCGGCCTGGAGACGGCACGCCTCCAGCGCGGCTCTGGAAGGGAAAGCCACATCACCGATATAGAGACAGCCGCCCTCCCGCAGCAGGGGAAGAAGGCTGCGGATGAAATCCACTTTTTGCCGGTCCGTCAGGTGATGCAGCGAGTAGGTGGCAACGATGGCATCGTAGGTGCGCTGTGTCAGCGGTGCGGACAGCCCCTGTGAGAAGTCGCCGCAGAAAAGAGTGGCCTTCGGCATTCTGGCTTGTGCCAGCCGGAGCATCTGTGCGGAAAAGTCCTGCCCATAGATGCGGCAGCCCCGGGCATAGAGCGCGGCGCTCAGCGTGCCGGTGCCAAAGCCGATGTCCAACACATCCTCTGCACCCTGAGAGAGGACATTGCGGCAGATCGTATCCAGAATGTCACGGTATCCTGCGAAGGGATAGCGATCATCAGCGTCCGAGAGAGCGACGCTCTGCTCGTAGTCCTTCGCCCATTGGTCAAAGCCTTTTTCGTTCAGCATGGTTTCTCCTTTTTCAGGTGGGTCATTTGGCGGGCGGGAGGCC
Source organism: uncultured Oscillospiraceae bacterium (assembly GCA_934589835.1). GTDB lineage: Bacteria > Bacillota > Clostridia > Oscillospirales > Oscillospiraceae > Vescimonas. The sequence continues at coordinate 3,223 of CAKTOK010000052.1, forward strand.
GCCGGCGGCCTCGATCTTGGCCCGCGTTTCGTCGCGGACGGCCTCGCGAAGAGCGGTGAGGTACGAGGAAAAGGCCACGTTCTCATCGGCGTAGGTCATATTCAGCGCGTATTCCCGCGGCAGCCAGGTGGAGATGGGAGCCTCGTTGTGCTGGATGACGGCCTCCAGCTTATCCAGCGCCTTGTACAGGCGGGCCTCCTGTGTCTCCAATGCGTCCATTTCGCCGTATAGCGCCGTCAGCTCCGTGCAGTAGGGGGCAGGGAGGCCGCGGACCCAGCGCTCCAGCAGGGTGTCCTCCCTCTCCGTGTCGGCAGCGGTCTTCAGAAAGGATGGGATGTCGCCGGTGAAGCATTCGCCCAGATCGTGGACGAGGCACATCCGCAGGACCTTATCCATATCCAGCGCGGGAAATTCGTCCCGCAGGAAGAAGGCCATCAGGGTCAGACGCCAGCTGTGCTCCGCCACGCTTTCGCGGCGGCCGCCGGAGGTGTCGCAGTGGCGGGTGGTGTCCTTCAGCTTTTCGGCAGTGTGCAGGACTTGCAGCAGGTCGGTGGGACGCATGGCGGATACCTCCTGATCGTTGATCTCAGGGGAAAAGTATAGCAGATATGGGCGGAAGCGTCAACGGTTGCGCGGCGGAGGAAAATGGTGTATAATGGGAAAACAGGGCCGCGTCAGGCGGTCCGGGAAGGAGGGAAGACATGGAACTGTTATATGCATTGGAGTCTCTCCGGACGCCGCTGCTGGACAAGGTCATGGGCGCGGTGACATACATGGGCGGCGAGATGTTCTTCCTGGTCGTTGCCATCGGCGCGTTCTGGTGCGTCAGCAAGCGGCTGGGCTACTACCTGATGTTGGTGGGCTTTTTTGGCACGGTCATCAACCAGTTTCTGAAAATTTTGTGCTGTGTGCCGCGGCCGTGGGTACAGGATCCCGATTTCACCATCGTGGAGAGTGCGCGGGCTGAGGCCACCGGCTACTCCTTTCCCAGCGGCCACGCCCAGAACGCGGTGGGGACCTACGGCGGTCTGGCGCGATACACGAAGCGGGCCTGGCTGCGACGGGTATGCATTGTGCTGGCAGTGCTGATCTGCTTCAGCCGGCTGTATCTGGGCGTGCATACGCCGCTGGATGTTGGCGTGTCCCTCGTGCTGGCGACGGCGCTGGTGCTGCTGCTGTATCCGGTGATCCAAGAGGCGGACCGGCGGCCCGCCGTGCTGACGTGGACCATCGGAGTCATGGCGGTGTGCAGCGCCGCGTTCGTAGGGTATCTGTACCTGCGGGGCGGAACGGGGACCACGGCGGAGGACGCCGCCAACTATGCGAGCGCACTGTCCAACGGGTGGAAGCTGACGGGGGCCGCCATCGGCGTGCTCATTGCCAATGTGCTGGACCGGAAGTATATCCGGTTCGAGACGGAGGCGGTCTGGTGGGCGCAGGGCATCAAGCTGGTGCTGGGCCTGGGGCTGCTGATGGCCATTCGGGCAGGGCTGAAGACGCCGCTGATCGCGCTGTGCGGCGGCGCGGAGGAGATCGCGGGCGGTATCCGCTATCTGCTGACGGTGCTGTTTGCCGGATGTGTGTGGCCCATGACGTTCTGGGGGTTCAGCCGTCTGGGGAGACGGTGAGCACGGCGGCTTTGCACAAGGAGACGGGAGCAATAGGATAATAAAAAGCATCCTCCGCAGGCGGCGGAGGATGCTTTTTCAGACATTACAGGCGGCGGCGATGCGTTCCGCAGCGAAATAGGCAGGGGACGCGCTCCCGCGGGGTCAGGCGTCGGAGGAGGGCTTCTTCAGCGCCACGATGACGCCGGCGGTGATAAGCACCGCGCCGATGACGCTCATGAGGGCGATCTGCTCATCCAGCACCAGATAGCCCACCACCAAGGTGACGAAGGGAGAGGCGTACAGGTAGTTGTTGGTGACCACCACGCCCAGACGCTGGAAGGCGATGTTCCAGATGGCGAAGCACACGGCGTTGCCGAACACGCCAAGGAACAGCCAGCTCAGAAGCATGGAGGGCGTGGTGAACAGAGGCCTCAGGTCTGGCATCCCATCGGTCAGCAGCATCAGGGGCAGGGCGGTGAGGAAGGCCCAGAGCATGACCCTGCGGGTGACGATGAAATTGTCATACCGCTCGGTGTACTTCTTGATGAGGACGGAGTACACAGCCCACATCAGGGCGGCGCCCAGCGCGATCAGGTCGCCCAGCGGGTTGAGGTGGAACGTCATCTGTCCGTTGAGCACCACCAGCACCACGCCGGCGATGGCGATGACGGCGCCGATGTAGACGTACTTGCCCAGACGCTCGCCGCTGCGGGAGAAGAGCTGGGCCAGAATGACCGTCAGGATGGGGGACAGCGCGACGATGATGCTGACGTTGGCCGCATAGGTGTAGGTGAGAGCGGTGTTTTGCAGGAAGAAGTAGAAGCTGCCGCCGGTGATGCCGATGAGAATGAACATCAGCTCGTCCTTCCACGGGAGCTTCAGGGTTTTGGGGCGCAGCGCCCATAGGGCAATATAGGCAAGGCCCATGCGTAGGGGGATGATCTGGATGGCGGTATAGGCATTCAGCAGCTCCTTGGTCAATACAAAGCAGCTGCCCCAGACGAGGATGGTGAAGATGGCATAGACATGGCCCATCACCTTTTTCGATGCAGACATAGCGTTCGCTCCTAACAAATCAATTTCCGGCGCGCACCGGGCAAAACACAAGCACATATTATACAGGATAGCGCCGGAAAAATCCAGTGGGTGCGGCGGAGAAAGGTAAAATTTTGCCGGAGAGAGGCGAAAGTTGTCCGCAGAGGGGCGAAAAGCGGTTGAAGCCGCAGAGAAACTGTGCTATACTAAAAAAGATGGCCGTCCGTTTGGCGGCGGCCTGTTCGGGGGACAATGTGAGGAGGACAAAGCATGAAAGCGGCATTGGTCATTATGGCGGCGGGCCTCGGCTCCCGTTATGGCGGCAATAAGCAGACGGACGGCGTGGGCCCCAACGGGGAGATCCTCTTGGAGTACGGCGTCTATGACGCGGTGCGCGCCGGATTTGATAAGATCGTGTTTATCATCAAGCCGGATATGCGGGAGCTGATGGAGCGGCTGTGCGGCGGCCTGATGGAGCGGCTGCGGACGCCGGAGGGCGCGCCGGTCAAGGTGTGCTACGCCTATCAGGAGCTGACGAACGTGCCGGATTTTTACACCGTACCGGCGGGACGGACGAAGCCGCTGGGCACCACTCACGCGGTGCTGTGTACGCGGCCCTTCATCGAAGAGCCGTTCTGCGTCATCAACGCCGACGACTACTACGGCGTGGACGCCTACCGGACCATTTATGAGGAGCTGCAGCGTTTGCCGGAAAAGGGCGCGGCCACCATGGTGGGCTATCTGCTGCGAAACACCGTGACGAAGTACGGCACGGTGTCGCGGGGCGTGTGCCACACACGGGACGGCTATCTCACGGACATTCGCGAGACCCTGAAGATCCGGCTGCGCGACGATGGGACCATCGGCGATGAGGACAGCGGCGTGCTGCTGCCGCCGGACACGGTGGTGTCCATGAATTTCTGGGGCTTCATGCCCTCCGTCTTTGACGAGATGCAGGCGTACTTTGAGGCGTTTCTGCACAGTGAAGCGGGGCGGGAGCCCAAGGCGGAGTGCCTGCTGCCCAACATGGTGGGGGCGTTTTTGAAGGAAGGGAAGCTCTCCGTGTCCGTTTTGCGGTCGAAGGACCGGTGGTTCGGCATGACGTACCGCGAGGATCGGGCGCGGGTGGCAGAGGAGCTGCGGAAGCTCCATGAGGCGGGGGTCTACCCGCAGGAACTGAGGTAAGGACGATGGACGAAAGAGAACGGAGAAAACAGCGCCGCCGGAAGGAGGCCATGCGTGGCCGCATCCTTGCGGGGGTGTTCCTGCTGGTGCTGGCAGTGGGCATCATCTGCATCGCGAAGGGGTGCAGCGACAAGAAGCGAAAGACCCAGCAGGAGGCGGATCAGCAGCAGGACGCCCAGACGGCCTTTGCGCCTCAGGAGCCGGTACAGGCACCGGAGGAGCCGAAGCCCTCGGCGGAGGACAACGAGCTGCTGACGCTGGTGAACCCGTGGAATCCGCTGCCGGAGGACTGGGAGGTGGATCTGGTGACCCTCAGCGATGGGCGGCAGATCGACAGCCGGTGCTATGACGCCTTGCAGGAGATGATGGACGCCTGCCGTGAGGCGGGCTACGACCCGCTGATCTGCTCAGCCTACCGGACGCAGGAGACGCAGCAGAGCCTGTACGACAACAAGGTGGCGCGGCTGGAGGCCGAGGGCAGAACTCATGAGCAGGCGCTGGAGGAGGCGGGCACCGTGGTGGCTGTGCCGGGCACCAGCGAGCATCAGCTGGGGCTGGCGGTGGACATCGTGGACGTCAACAACCAGAATCTGACGGAGGAGCAGGAGAAGACCCCTACCCAGAAGTGGCTGATGGCCAACTCTTGGCGGTACGGGTTCATCCACCGCTATCCCAACAGCAAGAGCGACGTCACCGGCATTATCTACGAGCCGTGGCACTATCGCTATGTGGGCAACGATGCGGCGCAGGAGATCTTTAACCGCGGCATCACACTGGAGGAGTATCTGGGCGTGACCCATTGACGGAAAGCATACGGCAGGGAGCCGCGGCAAAAGCCGCGGCTCCCTGTGCGGTACCGGATGTTACTTGCAGTTCTTGGCGTTCTTCGTGTTCTTGGCGTTCTTGCCGGTATTCGGGGTATTCTGCTCAGTGGTATTCTGCTCGGTCTTGGCGTTTTTGCGCTCATCCATGTGAGGCACCTCCTTTTCTGGCGTAGGTACAGCGTCAGTATGGCCGGAAATCAAAAGAGTATGCATGACGCGAAAAAAGTTGTTGACAGGAGAGAGAAAGTGCGGTAAAATACCGGAGAAAACAAAGAAGGTCGGTGCATCCGCCTCACCTCCAGCCTGCGGCAAAGAGGTCAACAGCGTCGGCAAGGGGCCCTGCGGGCTGTTTGCGTTGTTGCGCGGATGCGGAGAGCATTCGCGTTTTTATTTTAGATTGGAGGTGCTTCGGTATTAGCAAGGTACAGCATCAACTGAACGACGAGATCAACGATAAGGAGATCCGACTGATCGGCGAAGGCGGAGAGCAGATGGGCATTGTGTCCGGTGAAGAGGCCCTACGCATCGCGGAGGAGCACGGGCTGGATCTGGTGAAGATCTCCCCGCAGGCAACGCCCCCTGTGTGCAAGCTGATGAA
>CAKTOK010000053.1 GCA_934589835.1 uncultured Oscillospiraceae bacterium
GTCAGGCCCAGCTCCTCGCTGATGACCTGGCCGCCGGTGAGGATGGCGATGTCCTGCAGCATCTCCTTGCGGCGGTCACCAAAGCCGGGGGCTTTGACGCACACCACGTTCAGCACGCCCTTCAGCCGGTTCACCAGCAGGGTGCTGAGAGCCTCGCCCTCCACGTCCTCGGCGATGATGAACAGCTTCTTGCCGCTCTGCAGCATCTGCTCCAGCAGGGGCAGGATGTCGGAGATCACGGAGATCTTCTTATCGGTGATGAGGATGTAGGGATCGTCCACCACAGCCTCCATCTTCTCCATATCGGTGGCCATATAGGGGGTGATGTAGCCGCGGTCGAACATCATGCCCTCCACCACCTCGCTGTACGTCTCGGCGGTCTTGGACTCCTCGATGGTGATGACGCCGTCGGCGCTGACCTTCTCCATGGCCTCGGCAATGAGCTTGCCGATGGTCTCGTCGCCGGAGGACACCGTACCCACGCGGGCGATATCGGCGGTGCCGTTGACCTTCTGGCTCTGCTCCTTGATGGCGCCCACCGCGGCGTCCACAGCCTTGGCCATGCCCTTCTTCATGACGATGGGGTTGGCGCCTGCGGCCAGATTCTTCAGACCCTCATGGATCATGGCCTGCGCCAGCAGGGTGGCGGTGGTGGTGCCGTCGCCGGCCACATCGTTGGTCTTGGTGGACACCTCGCGCACCAGCTGGGCGCCCATGTTCTCAAACGGATCGTCCAGCTCGATCTCCTTGGCGATGGACACGCCGTCGTTGGTGATCAGGGGCGTACCGAACTTCTTATCCAGCACCACGTTGCGGCCCTTGGGACCCAGCGTGACCTTTACGGTATCTGCCAGCTGATTGACGCCGGCTTCCAGTGCCTTGCGGGCCTCGTCGCCGCGCTTGATGATCTTAGACATAGTACTTGCCTCCCATTTTACTCAAAACTCTCACTCTACGATGGCCAGGATGTCGCTCTGCTTGACGATGATGTACTCCACATCCTCCAGCGTCACCTTGGTTCCGGCGTACTTGTCAGTGATGACCCTGTCGCCGGGCTTCACGGACATCACCACGGTCTTGCCGTCCACGGTGCCGCCGGGGCCCACGGAGATCACTTCCGCCACGGAGGGCTTCTCCTTTGCGGAGCCGGTCAGGATGATGCCGCCCTTGGTGGTTTCCTCCGGCTCAGTCATCTTCAGCACCACGCGGTCTGCAAGCGGTGTCAGTTTCATAGCTGCTTCCTCCTTTTATATACGCAATATTTGAAAAACAAAGCCAGCGTTAGCACTCAAACTCATGGAGTGCTAACGCTGCTTATCATACCACACTATTCGGGATTTGCAAGGGGGAAACGGAAAAAAATTGAAAAGTTCACAAATTGTTCAAGGGCGCGGGACGGGCGGTGCGGTTGCAGCTGCATCCGGCGGGGCCGAAGAAGTTCAGCTTGTGCTGGGCCATTCTGATGGTGACATCGCGGCCGGTCATGCTCTCGCCGTCCAGACACGTTACGATGTCCGGCTTGTCGGAGCGGATGCGGATCACCTTGGGGGTAGAACAGTGGGCGTAGGCGGGGAACTTGTAGTACTCTCCCTTGGCATACGGCCCCACGAACCGCAGGAACGTCCGGCGGTTCACTGCCCGCACCACCAGCGTGTTCAGCACGCCGTCGTCCATCCGCGCCTCGGCCACGGGCATGAACCCGCCGCCGTAGTACCGGCCGTTGCACACGGACACCAGAGACCAGTCGCCCTCTGTGGCCACGCCGTCCAGCTCCACGGTCCAGTGGGAGCCGATGCCCTTGAACAGGAAGTTCACCGCCAGCGAGTAGATGTAGCTGCCCTTGCCGTCCAGCAGCGGGCTTTCGCTGTATTTATGTACATCGGCGGCCACGCGGGCGTCGATGCCGGAGCAGGCGATGGTCAGGGCGATGCGCCCGTTGACGTCAATGGCGTCCATGGGGAACTGCGGCCCGTCCCACAGGTTTTCCGCATCGCGGAACTTCTCCATGTCGTCGCCGAAGTTTTTCAGAAAATCGTTGCCGGTGCCTACGGGGATGGCGGTCATGGCCGCGTTGTCATAGCCGATGATGCCATTGGCCACCTCGTTCACGGTGCCGTCGCCGCCGCAGGCGTAGAACCGCAGCTCCTCGCCGCTCTCGCACAGGCGCTTGGCGATCTCCGTGGCGTGTCCCTGCTTTTTTGTCAGGATGCACTGCACGTCCAGCCCGTGCTTTTCCCGCAGGGCCTCGGCCATGTCGTATATTTTCTGGCGGCTGTCAGCCTTGCCCGCCGTGGGGTTGATGATGAAAATGTGTTTCATCACAGGAAGCCTCCTCCGATCAAGTTTCAGAATTTTCCAGCGTTCCGCCGTGGCAGAATCTTAAGATTTTCTTAGTTTCTCAGTATTGTATCATGACTGCGGAAAAGAAAGTGAACAAATTGAAAATAAACGCGCGTCCGCTGAAATTTATCGGATCCGCGGCGGCTCACACGTTGCCGTACATAAACACGTCGCATTTGATCATGCCGTTGTACAGCTTGCGCTTCTTGTCCGCCGGCTGTCCGAAGGCCCGCTCGAACTCCGTGTGGCTGCTGAGCACCAGCGTCCGCCACCCCTCCGGCAGCCTCCGCCACACCTTGCCCAGCATCCGGTACAGCTCCTCGGCCTCCTGCCGCTCCAGCAGCCGCTCGCCGTAGGGCGGATTGGTCACCAGCTGGCCGTATTGGCTGTCCCGGTGGAATCTGGCGGCGTCCGCCACCTCGAAGCGGATGCAGTCGTCCACCCCCGCCTTGCGGGCGTTGTCCCGGGCGATCTCCACCGCGTGGGGATCGATGTCGCCGCCCCAGATATCGTAGGTCCCGTGGAACTCCTTGTCCTGCGCCTCGTCCGCCGCGTCCATCCACGCCTCGGCGGGCAGAAACGCCCACCGCTGGGCGTCAAACCGCCGGTCCAGACCCGGCGCGCGGTTTTTGGCGATAAGCGCCGCCTCGATAGGAATGGTGCCGCTACCGCAGAACGGGTCACAGAACGGATCCCGCCCCCGATACCGGCTGAGCGTCACCAGCGCCGCCGCCAGCGTTTCCCGCAGCGGCGCCTCCACGCCCACGGCGCGGTAGCCCCGTTTGTACAGCCCCTCGCCGGACGTGTCCAGACAGATGGCCGCCTCGTCCTTGAACAGCGCGAACCGCACCTGATATTTTACGCCCGTCTCCGGAAACTGCTCCAGCCCATAGGCGCTCTTCAGGCGCTCCACCATGGCCTTCTTGATGATGCTCTGGCACGCGGACACCGCGTGGAGCTGGGAGGAGATGGCATAGCCCTTCACCGGAAACGCCGCGTCCCGCGGCAGATAGTCCTCCCACGGGATGGCCCGCACTCCCTGAAACAGCTCCTCAAAGCTGCGGGCGGGGAACTGCCCCAGCACCAGCAGCACCCGGGCGCCGCAGCGCAGGTTGATGTTCAGCCGCGCACAGTCGGCCATGGTGCCGCGGCACAGGATGCGCCCGTTTTCTGCCTTCACGTCCTGCAGGCCCAGCCGCTTCACCTCATCGGCCACCAGCTTTTCCAGCCCCAGCAGGCAGGGGATCATGTATGTCGTCATGTGCAGCGCCACCTCGTTCCTTTTTCGTACCCACCAGTATACCCGACTTTTCCCCGGGGCGCAACCGCCATTTTCCCGGGTAAAATCCCTATGGCATTTCCGGCGGAGATCGGCTATAATAGGGAATGTAAACTTCAGGTTGCGCGCCGCCGTGCAAAAAAAGCGCCGATGCAACCTAAAGGTGATAGACAAAACCGGCAGAGCTGCTACACTGTCAGCAAGAGGAACGGAGGAACACGCCTATGTCATTTGGAGAACAGCTGTCATCGGTACGCCGCCGCGCCGGCCTGACGCAGGAGCAGTTTGCCGAACAGCTGCAGGTTTCCCGTCAGGCGGTGAGCAAATGGGAATCCGGCCGCGGCTATCCGGAGATCGAGAAGATCCTGTATATCTGCAACCGCTATCAGGTGTCCATCGCCGATATGTTCGCCGCCGAGGCGCCGCCGCCGGCCTGCCCCGCCCCGTCGGAGCCCGTCTCCGCCCCGCCGGCGCAGCCTCTGCCGCGGGAGAGCCTGCATACCGCCGTTTCCGCGTTCCTCACCAATCTGTCCCCGAAAAACAAATGGCTGGCCGCAGGCGTGCTGGTGGGCGTGGGCGCTCTCAGCGGACTGATCGGCCTGTGTCTGAAAGGAGGAAATACGGATATGTCCACCATTGTCTGGATCGCCGCCATCGTCATTTTCGGCGTGGTGGAGGCGGCTACGGCGGGCCTTACGTCCATCTGGTTCGTGCTGGGCAGCGTGGCGGCCCTCATCGTCGCCATCTGCAACGGCCCTATCTGGCTCCAGATATCCCTGTTCTTTGTGGTGTCCATCGTCACGCTGGCCGCCACCCGCCCGCTGGTGGCCAAGCTGATGAAAAAGGACATTAAGCCCACCAACGCCGACCGCGTGTTGGGCGGTCTGGCCCGGGTCACGGAGCGCATCGACAACGATGTGCCCACCGGCGCCGTCTACATAGATGGTAAGACGTGGTCTGCCCGCAGCAGCAGCGGGGAGAGCATCGAGCCTGACACCATGGTGCGTGTCGTTCGCATGGAGGGTGTCAAGCTGTATGTGGAAGCGGAAAAGGAGGCATAAATGCCCTACTTTGTCAAGGGACTTCTGGTGGTCCTCGCCTTCGCCGTCACACGCATTATCCATCTGATCCGCAAGCACAGAAAAGGAAAGAAGTACAACAAGGAAAAAGAATAGTATAAGGAGGAAACTACTATGCCGTATTCCATCCCCGGTACCATCGCCATCGTCATTCTGGTCATTCTCGTTCTGGTGGTCATCGTCAGCTGCATCAACATCGTCCAGCAGTCCAAGGCCTATGTGGTGGAGCGTCTCGGCGCCTTCCACAGCGTATGGGGCGTGGGTCTGCACTTCAAGCTGCCGTTCATCGAGCGGGTGGTGAAGAAGGTCAGCCTCAAGGAGCAGGTGGCGGACTTCGATCCCCAGCCGGTCATCACCAAGGATAACGTCACCATGCAGATCGACACGGTCATCTACTTCCAGATCACCGACCCCAAGCTGTATACCTACGGCGTGGAGTATCCCATGAGCGCCATCGAGAATCTGACCGCTACCACCCTGCGTAACATCATCGGCGAGCTGGAGCTGGATCAGTCCCTCACCAGCCGCGACACCATCAACGCCAAGATGCGCTCCATTCTGGACGAGGCCACCGACCCGTGGGGCATCAAGGTCAACCGCGTGGAGCTGAAGAACATCCTGCCGCCTCGGGAGATCCAGAACGCCATGGAAAAGCAGATGAAGGCCGAGCGCGAGCGCCGCGAGTCCATTCTGCAGGCCGAGGGCGAAAAGGCCAGTAAGGTGCTGATCGCCGAGGGCGAGAAGCAGTCCACCCTCCTGCGGGCGGATGCCGCCAAGCAGGCGCGTATCATGGCCGCCGAGGCCGAGGCCCAGTCCATCCTGAAGGTACAGCAGGCCATGGCCGACTCCATGCGGATGCTGAACGAGAACGCCCCCAACGATCAGGTCATCAAGCTCAAGGCGCTGGAGGCGCTGGAGAAGGTAGCCGACGGCAAGGCCACCAAGCTCATTATCCCCAGCGAGATCCAGGGCCTGGCCGGTCTGGCCGCCAGCGCCAAGCTGCTGGTGGAGAACGACGCGCCTGCTGCGGAGTAAGCCTATGGCAAAGAAAGAACAGCGCTTCATCAAGGTCCTGGAGGAGAGCGGCTTCATCAGCAGCAGCGAGATTTGGGCGGACACCCGAACCGGTGTGCAGTACCTCTATCATGCTGCCGGAAACTCCGGCGGCCTGACGGTGCTGGTGGACGCCGAGGGCAAGCCCCTGCTGTACCGCAAGACGCCGGACGCACCGGAGCTCTGATATCCCAAAGGGCAGGGGATTCCCTGCCCTTTGCGCCGTTGTTGCTTGCCCCCGGCGGCACAAGAGCTGTTCCGCGCCTGCGGGCGCGGGGCGCTCCTATGCACTGTTGCGGTGCCCAAAATTTCTGCGCTGCCTAACGGCGGGCGCTTGAAATTTTGACCGCGGCCACTCGCTCGCCTCGCTTTATCCGCCACCGGCGGCGCTCGGATCGCTCCCTCCGGCGGCCCCATTTCTTTCAGCAGCGAAAGAAATGGGGGAAAGAACGCCGCCAAAAACCCATGGTTTTTGGATTTCCTTCCGCCGCTGGCCGCCGCGTTCTGATTCGTCCGAAATGTTGCATTGACTTCTTTCTCTGAGCGCTGCCGCTTTTACTCTGAAATGTAGAACTCTGCACCTCTACATTTTGCATCCTGAGCGGCAGCGGGGATAGAAGAAAGTCAATGCAACATTTAGGCGTTGTTGCCACCGCGCCCGCAACGCGAGGAACGCATTTCCGCAAAAAAGATTTTGCAGGCGCGCAGGAAGTCTTGAAACCTGCGGTTTCAAGCAGCCCTTTTGGTCACTTTTGGGGCTGGGGCCAAAAGTGACCCGCGCCCGCAGGCGCGGAACGGCTCTTGTGCCGCCGTGGGCAAAAGTGGGTCGCGCCGGAGCGTGAAACCTCCCCTTGCAGGCTGCGGCCAAAAGTGACCCGCGCCGCAGCGCGAAAGAACTCCGATACCCCACCCCCACCAGTGAAAGGAGCGCCCATGCCCTACTATTCCTTTGAAAAAGACCTTCAGCCTCAGCCCGCCCCGCCGGCGGACTGGCAGGGCACGCTGGCCGTCCTCACGCCGCAAGAGCTGCGCGCCGCCGCCCTGCCCGCCGGACTCACGGCCCCCGTGGCTCCCGCCGACCCCCACGAGTCCCAGTTCTGCTGGCTGCGGGTGGACCGCACCGGCGTCACCGGCCACCTGCGGACGCCGCCCCGTCCCAACCAGTCCGCCCGCCGCGTCGGCTTTACCTGGTGCGGCGACCGTCTGCTGGTGGTGGATCACGACCACGTGGCCGCGGACTGCATGGCCCGCCTGTCGGCCCAGAGCATCCGTCTGCCGGACAGCCCCGACGCCTTTCTCACGGCGCTGCTGCTGTACCTCATTCGGGACGACCTTGCCTATATCCAGCAGCTGGAGACGCGGCTGACCAATCTGGAGCGGGCGGTGCTGGACAACGATACCGGCCGCTTTCTCCACCAGATGAGCGGCATCCGCAAGGAGCTCAACCGCACCAACCGGTTTTACGCCCAGCTGGGAGACTTCGCCTCCACGCTGCTGGAGGACGCGGAGGACCAGCTGACCGCCCACAGCAGGAAGCGGCTGAACCACTTCCTCCGCAAGGCGGAAAACCTGCGGGGCGAAACGCGGATGCTTCACGAGTACGCTACCCAGATCAGCAGCGAGTATCAGGCACAGGTGGACATCGCCCAGAATCGGGTGATGAAGGTGCTGACCATCGTGACCGCCATTTTCCTCCCCCTGTCCCTCATCGCCGGCTGGTACGGCATGAACTTTGCGGAGATGCCCCTGCTTCGCTGGCGCTACGGCTATGCCACCGTGGCGGCGGTGTCGGCGCTGGTGGTGGCACTTCTTATCTGGTATTTCAAGCGGAAGAAATGGTTTTGACGATGTGCAGCGCATTTTGGGCGGTTTTTTTCTTCATGATGAAGTAAAAAACCGGAAATAACCGGAAGAAAACCGGAACAAAACCGGAAGTAAAATGACCTGTAAAATGGAAAAACAGGGAGCCGCACCCATCGGGCGCGGCTCCCTGTTTTTTGCTTATCGAAATATCGCAAATTACGCGATGCAGGGAAATTCCAGATATTTACAGCTTTGTGACCATGGGGATGATCATGGGGCTGCGCTTGGTGGTCTTGTAGAGATAGCTGGACACGGCGGAGCGGACGGCGCG
>CAKTOK010000054.1 GCA_934589835.1 uncultured Oscillospiraceae bacterium
CCCCACGACGCCACCGTGGTGTCCGTGGTCACCGGCAACGGCCTGAAGGACGTGGCCAACGCCATCAAGTCCGCCGGCGAGCCCATCCACATCGCGCCCGATCTGGACCTGATGGTGGAGGAGTTCCGCAAGCGCGGCGTCACCGTAGAGTAAGACGATACCCTCAAAAGGGAGCGGCCCTGCGCCGCTCCCTTATCGTATCCCGAAAACCACTCGCCGGGCGGGTGGATGCTGATTTATGCACCGGCGCGGAATACCTCCACGCCCAGCTGGCTCAGCCCGCCCATGATAAGGCCAGCCAGCAGCACGCCGCCCATGCAGGCCAGCACGCTCTTTTTGAAGTCCATGTCCAGCAGACTGGCGGCCAGCGTGCCGGTCCACGCCCCCGTTCCGGGCAGGGGGATCCCCACGAACAGCAGCAGCGCCCAGTACAGGCCGCGCCCTGCTTTTTCCTGCAGCTTCCGTCCGGCGCGCTCGCCCTTTTCCAGAAAAAACGTGAAGAATCGCCCGATCACCGGCTTGCCGCTGCCCCAGACCAGTACCCGCCGCGCGAAGAAGTAGATCAGCGGCACCGGCAGCATATTCCCCACAATGGCGATGCAGTACGTCAGCCACAGCGGCAGTCCGAAGCCCACGCCGTAGGGGATGGCGCCCCGCAGCTCGATGACAGGCACCATGGAGACGAAAAAAACGATGAGACAGTGTTTCAGCATAGGTCAAACGGCCCCTTTATAAAAGCTGCCCTTATTATATCCGCTTTTTCCGCCTTTGGCAAGAACGCCGAAGAAACCGGCGGCTGTCCGGGGAAATTTTTATCTGCATTTTTGAAATGCCTGTCGACAAATACCCGCCCTTCTTGTATACTGATGATAATCATTACCGTGGATAATGGGAGGAACGCGCATATGGGCATTTCGGATGTGATATCGCTGCTGGGCGGTATCGCACTTTTCCTGTTTGGGATGTCATTGATGGGTGACGGCCTGAAGAAGGTGGCCGGCAGCAAGCTGGAGCTGGTGCTCTACCGGCTCAGCAGCACACCGCTCAAGGGTGTTTTGTTGGGCACCGGCGTCACCGCCGTGATCCAGTCGTCCTCCGCCACCTCCGTGATGGTGGTGGGCTTCGTCAACTCCGGCATGATGAAGGTGCGGCAGGCCATCGGCGTCATCATGGGCGCCATTCTGGGCACCAGCATTACCGGCTGGATCCTCTGCCTTTCCTACATCCCCGGCGGCAGCGGCCTTGTTCAGCTGCTGAGCACCGAGGTGCTCACCGGCCTTGTGGCCGTGGCCGGCATCATCCTGCGGATGTTCTCCGGCAAAACCTCCTCCCGCCATGTGGGCGATATCCTGCTGGGCTTCGCCGTCCTGATGTACGGGATGGCCGCCATGTCCGGCGCCGTCTCCCCCCTGCGGGAGAGCGAGGCCTTCATCCGCATCCTCACGTCGTTCTCCAACCCGCTGCTGGGCATTCTGGTGGGCGTAGCCTTCACCAGCATCCTGCAAAGCGCCTCCGCCGCCGTGGGTATCCTGCAGGCCCTGTCCATCACCGGCGCCATCACCTTTGAGATCGCGTTCCCCATTGTCATGGGTATTGCCATCGGCGCAGCGGTGCCGGTGCTGCTGTCGGCGCTGGGCGCCAACCTCAACGGCCGCCGTACCGCCTTCGTCTATCTGCTCATCGATATGCTGGGCGTGGCCGTCTGGTCGTTGGTGTTCTATACGCTCAACGCCGCGCTGCACTTTTCCTTCCTGTCCGACACCATGACCGCCGTCAGCATCGCCCTGATGAACACCTTGTTCCGCCTTGCCACACTGGTGGTGCTGTTTCCGCTGATCGGCGTCATGGAAAAGCTGGTAGTGCTTCTGTTCCCCGACGATGGGGCGCAGACTGAGGATCAGGACATGGACCGTCTGGAGGAGCGCTTCCTCCAGCATCCGGCGCTGTCCATCGAGCAGAGCCGCCTCGTTACCAACTCCATGGCAGAGCGCGCCGCCGGCAACCTGCTGGCTGCCATGGCCCTACGCACCGATTATTCCGACAAGGACTTTCAGGCGGTGGCCGAGACCGAGTCCCTCATCGACCGCTATGAGGACAAGCTGGGTACCTATCTCATGAAGATCACCAGCCGCTCCCTCTCCAGCAGCCAGAGCGAGGAGGTCAGCAAGTTTCTGCACACCATTTCCGACTTCGAGCGGATCTCCGACCACGCCCTGAACATCTCCGAAACGGCCAAGGAGATCCACGACAAGGAGATGGTCTTTTCGCCGGCTGCCGTGCGGGAGCTGGAGGTCATGGAATCTGCCCTGCGGGAGATCCTGTCCATTTCCGTCGCCGCCTTCGTGGCCAACGACGTGCAGCAGGCCGTCCGCGTGGAGCCGCTGGAGGAGATCATCGACGGCCTGTGCGATGAGATGAAGTCCCACCATGTGGACCGCCTTCAGTCCGGCGCCTGTACGCTGGATCAGGGCTTCGTCTTCAACGACCTGCTCACCAACTACGAGCGCGTGGCCGACCACTGCTCCAACATCGCCGTGGCCATCATCGAGTTGGAGTCCGACTCCTTCGACACCCACGAGTACCTCAACAGCGTGCGCGCCATGAAATCTCACTCCTTTGCCCGCTACTATGAGGAGTATCAGCAGAAATACCACCTGTAACGAAGCTGCCGCCCCTCCCGCAAGACGGGAGGGGCGGTTTTTCCGCGTCCGGCGCACCGTGGGCGGGATGCTGGGCGCGTACAGCAAAAAAGAAAAGACACGCAAATGCGTGCCTTTACTGTCAGGTGGCTTCCATTCGGATATTTTTGTTTTCGATCCCCCGTTTTATCAAACCGCAAACCAGCGAAGCGTTTGCGGTTTGAAAAGGAGGAGCAGCGGCGTGAGCGCGCTCTGACTTATAAAATAAGTCGGAGCAAGCGATACAAAGCTTGCTCCGACGTGGCGCGGAAGGAGGGATTTGAACCCTCGCGCCGCTTTTGACGGCCTACTCCCTTAGCAGGGGAGCCCCTTCGGCCACTTGGGTACTTCCGCGTATTCTGTTTTCTGGCGGAGAGAGTGGGATTCGAACCCACGGATGCTTTCACATCGCCGGTTTTCAAGACCGGTGCTTTCGACCACTCAGCCATCTCTCCGTATGCAAAAGCGCTCCTGATGCCAGATGCGAGTAATATATTACCACGGGGCGGAGCCTTTGTCAACAAAAAGAACCGCAACAATTTTGAAAAAAATTGAAATTAGGGGTTGAAAATGAAAACGAACTGTGTTATTATCAGTAGGCTGTTTGAGACGGCACAAATATCCGGGTGTGGCGAAGTTTGGTATCGCGCTTGAATGGGGTTCAAGAGGCCTCGAGTTCGAATCTCGACACTCGGACCATGCAGAGTGTCCTTATAGGATCTGAGTATCCTGTAATGGACACTCTGCTTTTTTATAAAGAACGTTGAAGAGCTGGAACTGTCGATAGGAGAAGATTTGATGCCACAAGGCGATAAATATATTAAATTAGAAACATACACCGTAAAAGAAATCGACCGATATCTTTGGCAATTAGGGAAAGAGAACTTTCCTAAACAATACAATGGTGTCAAATAGACATTTTGCCGCCGCGCAAAGAGACCGGAAGCCGCAAGGGCTTCCGGTCCTCGTCTGTTCTGTTTACGCCGCGCCGCCGTGGGTATCGTCCTGCGCCTGCCGCCCGTGACGGCGGCATACCTGTCGGTAGATCACCAGCCCGATCAAGCCGATGACCGCAGTGGCGGCAAAGGTGAGGATGGCGAACTGATAGTTCTGCAAGCCCAGTGCGTTGCCGCCCACGGTGGACGTCACGATGGACGGCAGCCGCCCCAAGGAGGCGATCAGCAGCCACGACGGCCATTTCAGCTCCATCAGCCCCGCGAAGTAGCACAGCAGGTCCTTGGGCGTCCCGGGCACGGTGAACACCAGCCATAGCAGGGCGGTCCGCCTGGGCGAGGTCTTCAGGAACGACAGCTTCTCCAGCTTCTCCCGGGGAAAGAACACCTCCACCAACGGTACGCCCCATTTCCGCACCACGGCGAAGACCGCCACGCTGCCCAGAAACGCCCCCAGCAGACACAGCAGCGTGCCCCACACCGCGCCGAAGGCGTAGCCGCCCGCGATCTCCAGCGGCTCCCCGGGGATGATGGCCACCAGCACCTGCAAAAATACCATGCCCGTATAGGCCGCCATGCCCCATACGCCGTGACCCGCCACCCACTGACGGAAGGCCTCCGGCTCCCGGGCGAAGCGGACCATGGGCCGCCCGATGAACCACGCCGCCGCCGCGCTCAGCAGCACAAAAATGGCCACGGCGCCGCCGTACAGCAGCTTTTTCTCTTTTTCGGTGAACGCACGGTGCTGCTTCATGAAACAGTGCCTCTTTCTTTCGTAGATACCATCGGTCGATAAGGGAAAACACGCCTGCCAGCGATGGTACCTTCATCTTATCACATTTTCACGGGGAATATTTGAACACGCGATGAAGATTTGCTGAACAGAGAGCGCAGGGAGCCGCCATTGGCGGCTCCCTGCGCTCTCCGGTTACCGGATGCCCGCGATGAAGCACACGGGATCCGCGGACAGCTGCCGCTTGGCCCACGCCAGCATCTCGCCGGTGTTCACCGCACCGGTGACCACGCCCGCGCCCCAGGTATCGGCGGCCACGCTCCGCAGAAATGCGTCCGGCCTGTCGGTCCGCACATAGTAGGGGTGCGCCTCCGCCGTCAGATCCAGCGCGACAGGCGCGACCCTGTCCGTATAGGCGGCCCTGTCTCCCGCCAGAATGGTCAGGCAGTCCTGCACCACATTGCTGGCGGTGGGAAAGCGCCCTGCGCCCTGCCCGAAGAAGCTCTGGCGTCCCACCTGCTCGCCGACATAGCCGATGAGGTTATAGTTGGCGGGCACGGCGGCCTCCGGCTCGCCGCAGTCCACCAGCGTCGGCTCCACATAGGCGCACACGCCGCGGTCCGTCCGCTCCGCCGCCGCCAGCAGCTTGCACACGAAGCCGTGAGCCTGAAACGCGGCGATGTCCGCCGCCGTTACGGTACGGATGCCGAAGGTGGGGATGGTCTCCTCGTCCAGCACCGTGTCAAAGGCGATGTTGGCGGAGATGCACAGCTTGCGCCGGATGTCGTCGCCGTCGATATCGGCGGAGGGATCCGCCTCGGCGTAGCCCAGCTCCTGCGCCTCCTTCAGGATCACGGGGAAATCCACGGGGCTTTTGTGCATGGCGTCCATGATGAAGTTGGTGGTGCCGTTCATGATGCCGCCCACGGCGCACACCGTGTCCAGCCGCTTGCACCGCGCCAGATTCACCAGCCACGGGATGCCGCCGCCCACGGCGGCGGTGTACCGCAGCGCCACGCCCTTTTCCCGGGCCAGCGCCGTCAGCTCCCTGTAATAGGCGGCGATCAGCGCCTTGTTGGCCGTGACCACGTGCTTGCCCCGCTCCATGGCGGCGGCGACGTACTCATAGGCCGGATGCAGTCCGCCCATGACCTCCACCACCGTGTCGATGGCTGCGTCGTTGAGAATATCCTGCACATCGCAGGTGGCCGCGCCCTCCGGCAGCCCCTCCTTGGGACGACGCACCAGCACCCGCGTCACGCGGATGTCGCTGCGGTCCTGCGTCAGCGCCAGTACGCCGCCGCCCACCACGCCGCAGCCCAGCAGACCGATGTTCATGGGAAATACCCCCTGTCGTTTGATTTTGCCCCATTGTACCCAGCGCCGCCGCCGCTGTCAACAGCAAAATGCCCGCAGCGCCTGTGCTGCGGGCATTTTTGTATCGGTAGTTACTGCATCATACGCAGGATCTCCGTCTGGGAGACAAGTCCCACGGATCTGTTCACCAGCTGCCCGTTCCGGAACAGGAGCAGCGTAGGGATGCTCTCGATGCCGAACCGCGCCGCCAGCGCCGGCTCCGCGTCCACATCCACCTTCACGATCTTGAAATCCTCGCGGCCGTCCAGCTCCTCCAGCACGGGGGCCAGCATCCGGCACGGGCCGCACCATGCCGCCCAGAAGTCCACCAGCACCGGCTTGTCCGTCTGCATGACCTCCTGCTCGAATGTCGCCGCCGTTGCGTGTACGATGGCCATATCGCTTCCTCCTTGGTGTATTTTTCCTTAGTATACGCCATATCCCGCCGTTTATCAGTGCCTTTTGCAACAGCTCACACTTTTTTCTCCAGGCACACCAGCTGCACGTCGGGGATGCCGTTGAACGTGCCTGCCACAATGCCCGCCTCGGTGTAGCCCAGCTTTGCGTACAGCGCCCGCGCCGGCGTGTTGCGGGCGTTGGTGTCGATTCGCAGGCAGGGCCGCCCCGTCCGGCGCCCCATGTCCTCGTAGAACGCTACGAACGCCGTGCCGTACCCCTTGCCCTTCACGGTAGGGTCCACCACCAGCGTGTGCAGCACCAGCACCTGCTCCGGCGCGGCCTCATACCGCCACGGGCACTGGGCGTACTGGGCCATCTGCTGCCGGTCGATCTTGGCGGCGGCCACGACGCGCCCGCCGTCGGCCAGCACATACAGCGTGCCCGCCGCCAGCGCGTCCCGGGCCGTCTGCTCCGTGGGATAGACGCCCCGCGTCCAGCCGGTGGTCAGCAGCCCCTGCTCCTCGCGGTCCAGCAGCGCTTCATAAATGGCATTGACTGCGGCAATGTCCGCCGCTGTGGCTTTTCGGATCATGTCGCTCACCTCGCTGGCATTATAACACCCCGCCGCGCCGCTGTCACCTGCTTTTTGCGGCAAAAGCGGCCCTGCACATTCGGTGCAGGGCCGCTTTCGTTATCGGTACAGCAGCCACGCCGCCAGCGCCAGCTGCGCCAGCAGGATGGCGGGCACGCCCCACACGAAGTACCAGTGCTTCGTCTTGTGGTGGAACACCCGCATCCCCAGCAGCGCCCCAATGCTGCCGCCCAGCAGGGGCAGCAGGAACAGTGTTTTCTCCGGCACCCGCCACGCGCCCCGCCTGGCGCGGCGCTTGTCGGCGCCGTACACCGCGAAGGTGGCTGCATTGATGCATACCAGCCACGCCGCCAGCAGTCCGGCGGGGGAGGTCAGCAGCTCCTTCACCGTCAGTCGGCCCTCCGCAGCTTGGCCAGCTCCACCGCCGTGGCCGTGGCCAGACGGGCGTTGTTGTACACCAGCTGGATGTTGGCGTCCAGACTGCTGCCGCCGGTGATGTCCTTGATCTTCGCCAGCAGGAAGGGGGTGGTGGCTTTGCCGTGGATGCCCTGCTCCTTGGCCTCCTCTACCGCCTCGCTGATGGCCTTGTTGATGACGCCGGCGTCCATGGAGTACTGCTCAGGGATGGGATTGGTCACCAGCATACCGCCCCGCAGACCCAGCTCCCGCTTGACGTGGAACGCCTCGGCCAGCTGGGCGGGGGTGTCCAGCCGGTAGTCCACGCCGAAGCCGGATCTGCGGGTATAGAAGGCGGGCAGCTCCTCGGTCTGATAGCCGATGACGGGCACGCCGTGGGTCTCCAGATACTCCAGCGTCAGACCCAGATCCAGAATGGACTTGGCGCCCGCGCACACCACCATCACAGGGGTCTGCGCCAGCTCCTCCAGATCGGCGGAGATGTCCATGGTGGTCTCCGCGCCGCGATGCACGCCGCCGATGCCGCCGGTGGCGAACACCTCGATGCCCGCCATGGCGGCGATCATCATGGTGGTGGTGACGGTGGTGGCGCCGTCCCGCTTCTCCGCCAC
>CAKTOK010000055.1 GCA_934589835.1 uncultured Oscillospiraceae bacterium
CTGGTAGAGCGCGACCTTGCCAAGGTCGAGGTAGCGAGTTCGAGCCTCGTCGCCCGCTCCAAAAATCACCACCCTTCGGGGTGGTGATTTTTTTCGCGTGCTCCTCGGCTTGCAGTTTTTGCTCTGCAAAAACTGGACCGCGCAGGCGCGGTCTTTGACTGAACGCGAGTGGGGGAACCCGTCAAAGGTTCCCCCCTCACACTCTCCCCTCCTTGCGGTATCAGGAAAAACTCGCTGCCTCGACCGGCGCGAAGCGCGTTGAATCAGACAGACTGAAACGGACGGCGGCCAGAGGGCCGCCGTCCGTTGGTTCCTCACAGGGGTGAGACCATCTCTACCTTACCACGCGGCGGTCTGCAATGCAAGAGAAAAATGCGGTTTCGCAACTATTTCTCCGTGATTCCACATAATGACGGAGAAATCACCGGAAATATTGACGCTTCCTCCCATTGACAGCCTCCTGCGTCCGGCGTAGGATAGGAGCATATTTTTGACTGGGGAGATGGTGGGATGAAATACATATTCGTGACCGGCGGCGTGGTGTCCGGTCTGGGCAAGGGGATCTGCGCCGCATCGCTGGGGCGGCTGCTGAAGCAGTGCGGCCTGCGGGTTCGCAATCAGAAGTTCGACCCCTATTTCAACGTGGATCCGGGGACCATGAGCCCCTATCAGCACGGGGAGGTGTTCGTCACCGACGACGGCGCCGAGACGGATCTGGACCTTGGACACTATGAGCGCTTCGTGGACGAGGCGCTGGACGGCAATGCCTCCGTGTCCTCGGGAAAGGTGTTCTGGGCCGTGCTGAATCGGGAGCGGCAGGGCGGCTATCTGGGCGGCACGGTACAGATCATCCCCCACATCACCGATGAGATCAAGCGCCGGATCTACGCCATGGACGACGGGCAGACAGACGTTGTCATCACGGAGATCGGCGGGACGGTGGGAGATATCGAGAGCCAGCCGTTTCTGGAGGCCATCCGGCAGGTGGCGGCGGAAAAGGGACGGGAAAACGTGCTCTATATCCATGTGCCGCTGATCGTCTCCATCCCGGGCAGCGGCGAGCTGAAGAGCAAGCCCACCCAGCACTCCGTCAAGGAGCTTCTGAGCGTGGGCATCCAGCCGGACGTGCTGGTGTGCCGCACCGACAGCCCCATCACAGAGGACGTGCGGCGGAAGATCGCCCTGTTCTGCAACGTGGAGGAGGACTGCGTGATCCCCAACGTCACCGCCTCCACGCTGTACGAGGTGCCGCTGCTGCTGGAGCAGGCGGGCCTGTGCCGCGTGGTATGCCGCAAGCTGGGACTGGGCAGCGGTGAGCCGGATATGAGCCGCTGGCGGGCCATGGTGGAGAGGATCCACGGCGTCCACCGGCAGGTGACCATCGCGCTGGTGGGCAAGTACACGGAGCTGCACGACGCCTACCTCAGCGTGGCGGAGTCGCTGTTCCACGCGGGCACCGCCTGCGACAGCCAGGTGGACATCCGCTGGGTGGATTCCCAGACCCTGACGGCAGACAACATCGCCGCGGCGCTGGCGGGCTGCGCCGGCATTCTGGTGCCGGGCGGCTTCGGCGACCGCGGCATTGAGGGCATGGTGCTGGCGGCCCAGTACGCCCGAGAGCACGGCATCCCCTACTTCGGCATCTGCCTGGGTATGCAGATCGCCGTTATCGAGTTTGCCCGCCATGTGGCAGGCTGGGCGGATGCTCACAGCGCGGAGTTCTCCGGCACCACCGCCCATCCCGTCATCGACCTGATGCCCGATCAGGTGGGCGTCACCGACAAGGGCGGCACCATGCGGCTGGGCAAGTACCCCTGCGTGCTGGCGGAGGGCTCCCGCGCCCGGGTGGCCTACGGCACATCGGAGATCTGGGAACGGCACCGCCACCGGTATGAGTGCAGCAACGTGTTCCGCCCCGAGCTGGAGGCGGCGGGCCTGCGTCTGTCGGGAACGTCCCCTGACGGGCGGCTGGTGGAGATCGTGGAGCTGCCGGAGCATCCGTGGTTCGTGGGCTGCCAGTTCCACCCTGAGTTCAAGAGCCGCCCCGACCGGCCCCATCCCCTGTTTCAGGGCTTTGTGGCCGCGGCGCTGGCGCGGCAGAAATAAGAAGGAGAGCGGCGGACGCCGCTCTCCTTCTGTTCACTGATCCAGCCGAGCTTGCTCCAGGTCAGGGGGCCGGCAATGGCGTCCCCGCTGCCGCAGCTCCTGCCGTTCAGCTCGCCGTGGGAGGTGACGGCGGCTGTGCTGCTGTCGCTGTACGCCGCCTCACCTTCCTGCACTTCATGGAAGATTCGCTATGACGTTAGGCAGCTTATTGTTAAAATACCGTATGATCTGCGTGGAATCCGCCGCGTTGATGATGGAATCCCCGTTCACATTTGCGGCAAGCAGTCTGTCTGCCTGATCTTGTGCGCTGCCCTGAGAGAATACATTCGGACTCTTTGCGTTGAAGTACCGTAAGATCTGTGTCGAGTCAGCGGCGTTCACCTTTCCATCGTAGTTCACATCGCCGTACAGCCACAGCTTGAGCTGGCCGCAGTCGTAGCCGGCTTCGCCCACGGTGATGGGAACGATCTTGGGTACATACTTGCCGGGCTTGAGGATCACCAGCTTGTAGTCGCCCTCCGCGACGGTATCGAACTGGAAGGTCTGCGCGAACTGCTTGCCGCTGGCCGCAGGCGTACCCTTGCCGGTGCAGGCGGCGCCGGTATAGCTGCCGGCTTTCCACTCCGCCCGGATGTCCGCATCGCCGGTGCTGCCGTCATAGAGCAGATACGCCGCGTCATCGGTGTCGTTCCAGCTCACCGCCGTCCCGCTGACGCTCACACCCAGGGACTTCACCGGAAGATCGATGGCCGCCATCTTTACCGTGCTGCCATTGGTGACAATATAGTTATTGCCGCTGCCGCTGCGGTCGTAAATATACGCCTCGCCGTTGACGGTGGGGTACGGATACTCATACACCAAAATCGGGCGGGTGCCGTCCGTTTTCAGCGTGAGAGCAGCGCGCACTGTCCCATCATTCTTCTCCGGAACGGTGTTGCCGGTGACATACGGCCAGTTCAGCGCCTGCGCCGTTACGCCCGCCGGCAGTCCCTCGACAGCCGCAGTCGTGGGCAGGGGGTCGCCGACGGTCAGGGGTGCGGGCATGGTCAGGTCGATCTGCCGGATCGGGGTGGCGGTAAAGGTCAGCGTGTCATATGTGCCGATGAGCTTGTCATCGGGCACCGTGAAATGCTCGCCCCAACTGCCGATCGCCACACCGGAGGTGGTGGTAAAGCACGCACCCGGGTTAGCCTGGATGGTCACCTTGACGGTATAGGTCTTGTCGGGGTCAAAGGTCACAGCACCGGGCAGGGCCTCATCCTCCGCGCCTACACTCGCTCCCTCCCACCACTGGCAGGAGATGGTTCGCATTGCTTTGTTGCTGTAATTCAGCGAAATGCTTTCACCCACCGTTTTGCTCATCACCAGGTCGACCTTCGTCACGTCGGAAATGCTTGCCTCGGCAGCCTCTGCAAACGTCGCCGTTATCGTCAATGTCTTGGGCTGGCCGTTATAAGGATCGTTAATAGGCTTCGGCACATGGAAGATCAGCTCGGGGTTATATGGGCCGTCTATGGTGTTTTCCCAAATACTATATTCTGAATAATTGCTGATCTCCCACTTCTTGAATGCCTTCTTGGCGGGCGGGTTCGGCACGACCCGTACCCTTGTGCCGACCGTGAGTGCCTGGCTGAAGCTGGTGATCTCCTTCTCCACACCGTTTTCGTCCGTATAGTAGGCGGTGCAGTCGCCGTTATAGGTCGAAACCGGCACCCATTCCAAATTCTCCGCCAGCTTGAAGGTATATGCCGCGCGCTCGTAGTCGTACCCGCCGTCCGCATCGGGGACAAGGGTGAACACGCTGATAGTCCCCGCTCCGCGCACATCAAAGGGCTTGGTGTAGCTCTGCGAGAGTCTGGGGGTCGCGTTGCCGTTGGTATCGTAGGCTATGGTGGCGTTGAGGGGCCAGTTGCCCTGCGAGGACAGCTCCACCGTTACGACATTCTCCGTCATGGTGTAGGTGTTGCCGGAGGGGATCAGCGTTTGGCCGCCCTCCTTAGTCTTTACCGTCACATTCGGGGCGGGCAGTTCGTCCAGCTTCGACAGATGGACCGAGGTGGACTGATGGCTCAATTTCCGGTATGTCACGCCGTCCACGGTAAAGGCCTTGGCCAGCTTAAAGTAGAGGATACCGTGCGAGCCGCTGTCGGTGATGGTGACCTTGCCGTTTTCCACCTTGGTGCCCATTTCGGACTCGGACGGCTGCTCGTCTACCCGATACCAGACCTCGTAGCCCTCGGGCACCTCCACCGTCAGGTCGATCGAGCCGTAGAAGTACTGCCTGGGGCTGTCGCCGATCTCCTTGTCGCCGTATTTCACCGTGGGCTTACCGGTGGGCCGCACGGCGTAGTGCACCTCGGATCGTCTGTTCAGTATGGGGGCGCCGGCATAGGCTTCAATGCGTACATCCTGATCGGCGGTGACGGTCACATCAAAGGGGCCGGTGTAGCTCTTGTAGCCTCCCCACTTGTTCTTGGTGTAGTCCCACAGGCTGTACCAGATATTTGCGCCCCGCTCCGCCGTGATGGTCACGGTTTTGGTGCCGCCGTCGTTCGCATCATAAATCTTGGTGTCGGGGCTGATGTACGGCGGGGCGACAGGCGGATCAAAGGTAAAGGGCTTACTGAAGAAGCACCTGCCGGTTTCATCGTCATGGTAGGCAATGCGGTAGCTCCCCGTCGGAATGGTTTTCCAGTCAAGCGATGTTCCGTCGGCGAAGCGTGCATTCTTATCGGCATACAGCCGGCTGTTGCTCATGCCCATGAGGGGGCTGCCCTTCAGGTCCTTGACGGCATAGGTCTTTTCACCGTACTGGGGCAGCTGCGCGGGCACCAGCATGACTTCGTATCCGCCTTTTGTGCTGATGTTGTCCGCCTTCTCAAAGGTCATGTCCTGATAGGCATAGCGGGTCTGCTTGGTCACGCCGTCGTCCCATTGGACGCTGTAGCCCACATCGCTCAGGGTCGGCCCGTTCTTCATGGGGTCGCGCACCGGCACCAGCGTCATATCCCGCTGAATATTGGTGAAGGTCTGGGTGAGATTCTTCCAGCTCGTGCCGCTTCCGCTGCCCTCCGGGTTCTGGGCGTCGTACCAGTAGAGGAACGTGCCCTTATCATCGGGCGCGACCAGCGTCCAGCTCTCGCCCTTTCGCACAACATGGATGTCGTTGAACTTCGGCTCCAGAACCTTGGCGTAGTAGAGCCGGCTGCCGTGGGGGTTGTCCTCCGGCGCATGCGAGCCCATGGTCAGACCGTTGGATTTCTGCACGGTGGCCACGCCCTGCGGCGCATAGATATACTCCATGCTGCCCCAGGTGTAGATGGTGGTACGATCATCGACCTTGACGAGGTTATCGATGCGGCGGTTGCCGCGGTACATATCCGTACCCAGCGCGGGGTCTGCCCCGCCGCTGATGGCCCAGTTCCAGTTTCCCTGCTCGGGGTCGTTGCGCTTGTTGTACCAATCGTCGATTTGGGCGGAGAAGGACTCGATCTTCACGCCCTGCTCGGCCTTGATGATGTTGACCCTGGCGCCCTGTGCACTGCCTTTGAAGAGATGGATGTTGGACTTGGGGTAGTCAAACTGCAGGTGCTGCCATGTGCCTTCGTCGTAGCGCTGAATGTTGCCCTTGTTCCTGATGTTCAGGAAGCCGGTGGTGTTCACCGTGAGGGCGTCGCCCGATTCGGCGGTCAGAACAATGTCGTGGATGACATTCTTGAAGGAAACGATCTCCAGCGAGGCGTTGTCCAGCAGCTCCATCCGCTTGGCGTGGATGGCCCAGTTGACATCTGCTTCGGTGTCTTTCTGCCCCAGCTTGTGGCCGAGCATCTCGATTTTCACCTTGGAGTCGTCCTGGATGATGAGGTCGCCGCCGGACCAGATGCCGACAACATCGTTGGCCTCGGGGCCAAAGGCGCCGCTGTCCATCTTGATGTTCACGGTGGGGCCGGTGCCATCATCTTTGTTTCCGCGGAGGGTGACACCTTCGCCGCCGTAAATGCCGAACAGAGTACGGGGCGTAGTACCGGACTCGGTGTTGATGAGGGTGTAGAGGATGTCCAGCCTGCCGCCGCCGGTGATGGTGACCTCACCGGCGACCCGAATGGCGCCGGGGTACAGTTGGTTGCCGAGGCCGGGGCGCACGGCGTTCAGCGCCAGCGTCTTGCCGGTGGGGATGAAGATCTCGACGCCGGTGTCGTAGGAGTAGATCAGGCTGTCGCTGTTATACAGGCCGGCGTCTTCCTTCACATAGATCTTCGGCGAAATGCCGAAGCCGAGCTTCATCATATCCACATTGATGTTGGCGCCGTGCAGGTCCAGCTCGCCCTTGAGATAGAGAAAGCCATGATAGTGAAGGGCTTTGTAGTCGCCGTCGCGGATGAAGTCGTAAATATCAGGGTATTCGTCGGTCGACTGCCACACGGTGGGGACCGTGCCGCCTACGCATTCATTGATGTACTCACCGCTATGGAGCTGGATCGCCTTCACGCCGCTTTGACGGAACTGAAAGCTGGCATAGCCGTATTTATCGCCCGCCGCCAGCATAGCGGACTGGGAGACGGACTGCTCCTCCGTCTGGATGAGGTCCTCCGCAGCCTCAGTCTCCGCAGGCGGCTCGGTTTCCGCAGGCGGCTCGGTTTCCGCAGGCGGCTCGGTCTCCGTGGGAGGCTCGGTTTCCGCGGGAGGCTCGGTTTCCGCGGGCGGCTCCGGCGCTGCCGGAGGTTCGCTCTCCGTGGGCGATTCGGCCTCCGTGGGAGACTCCGGCGCTGCCGGAGGCTCGCTCTCCGCAGGCGGCTCCGAGGCTTCCGGCTCCGAGGCTTCCGGAACGACCGTCGTTTCCGCCGCCGCAGGCGGCTCGGTGACGCTGCCCTCCTCTGTGGCCAGCGCCATGGTGGGCAGCATGGTCATCACCATGACCAATGCCAGCAGCCAGGCGGTCAGCCGTTTGTATGGATACTGTCTCACGCGATGGTTCCTCCTTCCTGAATTCAGCCTTACGGCGCTCCGCCGCGCCCGTCTCTCCCACCGTGCCGCCCAGCGGCGGCCTCGCTCCGCAGGTGGGGCAGAAGCGGGCGTCGGCTTCCTTACAAAACGGCCGCAGGGCATGATCGCATGGAGTGGCTGGAGCGGCGGCCGCCTTCGTCTGATTTGTGTATAGCATAGACACTCCCTTTTGGAAACCCTAATTTCCCCGAATTAAGATGGCAAAAGAAAAAAATAATTCAAAAAAGCGGTAAAAGTACGGCCGACGCGGCTGCTGCCATGATCGCCGGATGCATCCCCTGCCGAGGAAGGGAAAGCTCGCGTGAGCAAAAAGCAAAAACAGAGCCGCGGCGGGCGGCTCTGTTTTTCGTATGGGACTCAGAGGACCTTATTGAGAAAGCTCACGAGGCGCGGGCTTTCGGGGTGCGCGAACAGCTGGTGGGAGGGCTTATCCTCCTCGATGTGACCGCCGTCGAGGAAGATGGTGCGGCTGCTGACCTCGCGCGCAAAGCGCATCTCGTGCGTCACGACGATCATCGTCATGCCGCTCTCGGCGAGGTCCTTCATCACGTCGAGCACCTCGCC
>CAKTOK010000056.1 GCA_934589835.1 uncultured Oscillospiraceae bacterium
CTGCGGCGGGTGATTGGACGCGAAAGGGAACCCTGACGGTTCCCTTTCACACTATCCTTCCCTCCGATACTTGTGACTGGGCAGGTTTTTTGACAGTCTGAGGGAGCGGCAACGACAAGGTCGTTGCCGCTCCCCGTTTCACAGGATCAGAGGCGCGGAGGGATCGGCAGCCTATGCCTCCAGCCGGTCCAGCGCCTCCACGGTCCGGCCGTATTCCCGCGCCACCGCGTCGTACAGCGCCGGCGCGCTTTCCGGCATGACCGCGCTGCCCCGCAGCGCCTCCGTCATGGCGGCGCAGGCGTCGGCCAGAGCCGTCAGGCTCAGGTTCAGGGCGATGCCCTTCAGGGTATGGGCGGCGCGGAAGGCCGTCTCCGCAGAGCCGGATGCCATGGCCGCCGTCAGCTGCGCCATGCTGCCGTCCTTGGGCAGCATCCGCAGGAAGCGCAGGAGAAAGGCGTCGCCGGGCAGCCGTCCGGCCGCATCCTCGTAGTCGCCGTCCACGGCGGTATAAAACTCGCGCAGGGTCATGTGTTCTCCTCCTTATATACAACGGCACAGTCCTTGGTGCGTTTGGCGCGGTACAGGGCCAGATCCGCCTTGCGGACCAGCTCGGAGAGGCGGCCGGCGTCATAGACGCCGCCCACGCTCAGGGTAAGACGCAGCTCCGGATAGTCGGGGAGCACGATCTCCCGCACCGCCTGACAGATGTCCTGAAGCTTCCGCTCCAGCATGGGGGCCGGCAGCCCGTGGAACAGCAGCAGGAACTCGTCGCCGCCGTAGCGCACCAGCTCGTCGCTGCTGCGAAGCATGGAGCGGATGGTCTGGGCCGCACGAAGCAGCGCATCGTCGCCAACGAGATGGCCGAAATGGTCGTTGATCTGCTTGAAGTTGTCCACATCGATCATGGCCAGCGCGTATTCGCCGGTGAGGCCGCGCAGGCGGTCGTCGTAGTAGCGGCGGTTGAAGACACGGGTGACGGAGTCGGTGTACACCTGACGGTTGCGGACCAGCAGCTGGCTCAGCAGCGTCTGATCCCCGCTGCCCCGCATATCGTCGGGGCGGATGGGGTTGACGCACTCCAGCGAGTAGGGGATGCCGTCCACCTCCACGCACATGGCGATGACGTAGAACACATCACTGCCGACAGTTTCCACCTTGCTCTGGGTGACGTGGGTGCGTACCGCGTCCTGCGAGATGCAGTGCTGGCACCGCTGGGTATTGCCCCACACGGCGTAGCAGTGGTCGCTGTGCTCCATGGCGTGGCCGGCGGCATCGGTGCTCACCTGCATACAGATGCCCGGGTCCACCAGACGCACGATCTGGAACATCCTGCGGTAGCTTTGCAGCACGAGGCCCAGCTGGTCGGCGGTGACGCGGAGCACGTTGTCGCCGACGGTGACGGGCAGCAGGACCTGCTCCTCCGCCTGTTGGTCCGCGAGCCTGTCGTACTGCTCCAGCCGGCCATAGGACTCGTCGATGTCGATGACGCGGCCCATCAGCACCCGGCACCGGCCCTGCTCCGCGCCGGACCGGCGGACGAGGATGGCCAGCTGGCAGCGGCGTGGCCGGCCGTTCAGCACGAGGCTGGCCACGACCTCCGCATAGGATTCATCGGCATCCAGACGGCCTATCTGCCGCCGGATGCGCGCCACCGTCTCCTCGCCCACCAGCGCCAGAAAGCTGGGGTCGTCCAGCGGCTCCACCAGCACGGCGGGAAGGCCCGTCTGCTCCATGGCGCCCCGGGACAGGCAGAGCGACGAGGGCTGGGATGTATATTCAAACCACATCTCCTGAGAAAGGGAAAAGGCATGGCGCTGCTTGGCGTAGAAATCCTCCAGCTGCTGGGTCAAGCGGGCGGCAGCCAGATCCTGACCGCGGTACAGCTCCTCCACCACGCGGCGGACGGCAGGGCGGCCGCCGGAGGTCCCGCCCTCCGTGCCGCGCCGGACGGCGTC
Organism: uncultured Oscillospiraceae bacterium; assembly: GCA_934589835.1. Classification (GTDB taxonomy): domain Bacteria; phylum Bacillota; class Clostridia; order Oscillospirales; family Oscillospiraceae; genus Vescimonas. The sequence goes on from CAKTOK010000056.1 coordinate 1,956, forward strand.
AGACACCTCGTCCAGACACGCCAGCAGGGCCGGATTGAAGCTGCCGCATTTCCCGCTGTGGATGGCGGCCAGCGCCTGCCCGTGGGAATAGGCCTTCTTATAGCACCGCTTGCTGACCAGCGCGTTATAGACGTCGGCCAGCGACACGATCTGGGCGGCCAGCGGGATCCGGTCGCCCTTCAGACCGTCGGGGTAGCCCTCGCCGTTCCAGCGCTCGTGGTGCCAGCGGCAGATCTCCAGCGCGTACTTCGTCAGCTTTTCCTCCTGATAGGCCGGCAGCTCGGAGATGATCTGCGCGCCCAGCAGCGTGTGGCGCTTCAGGATCTCGAATTCCTCCGGCGTCAGCGCGCCGGGCTTTTTCAGCAGCTGCTCGGGGATCAGCAGCTTGCCGATGTCGTGGAGGTGGGCGGCCATGCAGATCGTGTCTACATCGGCGGGGTCCAGCTGACAGGGCTCCCCCTTTTTCAGCAGACACCGGAGCAGCAGCCCCGTCAGGCGGCTGACGCCGGCCATGTGGCCGTCCTCACCGCAGCGGTAATCCACGGCATAGCTGAGGGCGGACACCATCTCTTCTATATTTTTCTCCCGCTGATAAAAGCGGTTGGCCGCCACCTCCATCAGCTGCTGCTTCCTGGTGTGCAGCAGGAGGGTGTTGACAATGCGGCGGCGGATCACACCGGCGACAAAGGGGCGGCTGATGTAGTCCAGAGCGCCCAGCTCAAAGGCGCGGTCGATATAGGAGCCGCCCATCTCGGCGGAGATCATAATGGTGGGTACATCCTCGGTCCAGCCGCGGCGGTGCATTTCCTCCAGCACCTGAAAGCCGTCCATCTCCGGCATGACGACATCCAGCAGCAGGGCGGCGATCTCGCCCTCGTACATCTCCAGCGCCGTGATGGCCTCCCGACCGTCCGCCGCCTCGATGATCTCGAAGTCGCGGTCCAGCATATTGGCCAGCATGGCGCGGTTTATCTCGGAATCATCCGCGATCAGCAGCTTTCTTCGCTCCATAGCAGCTTCCCCTCCCTCGACGGATGCAGCCGACGGCTCTGCCTGCGCCGCTCCCCCCGGAGCGCGGCGCTTCCGGCGGAGCCCTGCACCCGCGCTGAAATACTCAGTCGCATTATATACCACGGCAAACAGAAACGCCACCGCATTTTCACGAAATCCCTGCCGAATATTCGCTGCTTCTGCGGCTTTTGCCTGAAATATCTGGAAGCCCTTTCGCTGCGGCGCGGGCAGCAGGCGCTGCTCGCGGCGCTACCGCAGCTCGATGGCGGCCACGGGGCAGGCGTCCACCGCCTCCTGTACGGCCAGACGCTGGTCGTCGGGGACCGGTCCGGTCACAGCCTGCGCCGGTTCCCCGGGCGTCAGGGAGAACACCTCCGGACAGATGGTGGGGCACAGACCGCACTGAATACAGACCTTCTGCAAAACGATAGCTTCCATAAACGATTTCCTCCATCAGAAAAATTGGGATACCCATAGCTTCCCCGCGAAACGGGAAACCATACGGAAAAGAGGCCCCGCACCGGAACGGTGCGGGGCCTCTTTTTGCCGCGGCGGAAAAATCTGCTTGACAAAGTGCTCTGCCTCGTGCTATTGTAACTGTACCAACACGCATAATACAGTTAATACACATTGCGGAGAGGAGTGAGCGAAGGATGATCTCCCTTGACTATCGGGACGGGCGGCCCCTGTATCAGCAGGTGAAGGACGACCTGCGGCGGATGATCCTGACGGGGCTGCTGCCGCCGGACGAGAAGCTGCCGTCTGTGCGGAGCCTGGCCACACAGCTGGCCATCAATCCCAACACCATCCAGCGGGCGTACAGCGAGCTGGAGGCGGAGGGGTACATCTACTCCGTGGCGGGAAAGGGCAGCTTTGCCGCAGCCGGCGGCGGCGAGCAGCAGCGGCGCATCCGCGAGCTGACGGACAGGCTGGCCCCTGTGCTGGAGGAGCTGAGGACGCTGGGATTCACGCAGGAGGATCTTTTGCAGCTGTGGGAAGGAGGAACGCACCATGCTTGAAGCAAAAAACGTGGTAAAGACCTTTGACGGGTTCCGCGCGCTGGACGGGCTGACCATGACGGTGCCCGCCGGCGCGGTGTACGGACTGGTGGGGCCCAACGGCGCGGGAAAATCCACCATCATCCGGCATCTGGCCGGTATCTACCGGCAGGACAGCGGCAAGGTGCTGCTGGACGGCCATCCCATCTACGAGGACCCCGACGTGAAGCGGCGCATGACCGTCATCGGCGACGACTGGTACTATTTCCCGCAGGCGAGCATTCGGGAGATGGCCCGCTTTTTTGCGGGGCTGTACCCTCAGTTCAGCTGGGAGCGGTACGAAAAGCTGAAGCAGGTGTTCCCGCTGGACGAGAAGCTGATGCTGCGCCGGATGTCCAAGGGTATGCAGAAGCAGGCGGCCTTCTGGCTGACGGTGTGCTGTATGCCGGAGTATCTCATTCTGGATGAGCCGGTGGACGGGCTGGATCCCGTGATGCGCCGGCAGGTCTGGTCGCTGCTTTTAGGCGATGTGGCGGAGCGGGGCACCACGGTGCTGGTGTCCAGCCACAACCTGCGGGAGCTGGAGGACGTGTGCGACCATGTGGGCATTCTGGACCACGGGCGGGTGCTGCTGGAGCGGAGCCTCTCCGATCTGCAGGACAATACGGTGAAGCTGCAGGCGGCCTACGCCGGTGTGACGGAGCCGGTGCTGCCGGCGGAGCTGAATATCCTGCACCGCAGCCATGTGGGGCGGGTATATACCTACATCATCCGCGGCAAACGGGAGGAGATCCTGCGCCGGATGCAGATCACCGATCCGGTGCTGCTGGAGCCGATCCCGCTGACGCTGGAGGAGATCTTTATCTATGAACTGGGAGGTGTGGACTATGCCGCGAAAGACATCCTTCTGTAACGGAACGCTGCTGTGCAGCGATCTGCGCCACTGCTGGCCCGCCGGCTTCCTCTATGTGCTGGTGTGGCTGATGATCCTGCCCCTTCAGCTGCTGCGCGGCGGCTATGACTGCTCCCGCGCGCTGCCGCATGAGGAGATGCTGATCCGGCTGGAGGCGGAGCTGCACAATGTCATCACCGGTGCGGCCGTGGGCTCGCTGGTGATGGCGGTGCTGTGCGGCATCGTGATCCCCATGGCGGTGTACGCCTATCTCATGTCCCCCCGCGCCGTGGGCATGATGCACGCCCTGCCGGTGAAGCGCAGCACCCAGTATTTCTCCCACTTTACGGCGGGCTTCGGCCTGCTGACTGGCGGCAACGTGCTGATCCTGCTGCTGTCCGTGCTGGCGCAGCTGCCCTTCGGCATGGTGGACTGGGCCGCGCTGGGCCAGTGGCTGCTGCTGACGGAGCTGCTGGAGCTGTTCTTCCTGGCGCTGGGCACGCTGTGCGCCATGGCCACCGGCTGGCTGCTGGCCATACCGGTGCTGTACGCCGCGGTGAGCTTCGCCGCCCTGCTGATGTGTACGGTGGTGCAGTTTTTGCAGCGCTGGTTCTACTTCGGCTTCCAATACACCACCTATCCGGATTTCGTGGAATGGCTGACGCCCATCGTCAAGCTGACGGAGGATGTGGGCTATCTCAACGGCGACTACATCGCGCGAAACGGCACGGACGTCTACTGGCGCAGCCTGTCGGAGCAGGCGCTGCCCACGGCGGCCATCTACGCGGCGGCGGGCCTCGTGCTGCTGGGGCTGGGCTGGCTGCTGTACCGCAAGCGGCCCAGCGAGGCGGCGGGCGATGCCATCGCCTTCCCGTGGCTGCGGCCCATTACCCGCTGGGCCGTGGGCCTGTGCGGCGGTCTGGGACTGGGCCTGTTCCTCAGCAACTTCGTGGTGGGCGGCGGCCGCAGTCTGGTGAAGCTGATGCTCTGCCAGATCATCATGGGGCTGCTGTGCTTCCTAGGGACCCAGATGCTGCTGCAAAAGACGTTCCGCATCTTCCGCCGCAGCTGGAAGGAGGCCGCGGTGCTGGCGGCGGCGCTGGTGGCCCTGACGCTGGGCATCCGGCAGGACCTGCTTGGCGTGCAGAATCGCGTGCCCAACGCGGGGCAGGTGGATACGGTGGCGGTGCGGGTGTCCTACACCGATGCGGGCTACTGCCTCACCGATGATCCCGAGATCATCGCGCTGACCGCGGAGCTGCACCGCGCCATTCTGGCGCAGGGTCCTGCCACGGGTGAGGACGACGGGTATCTCGACATCACCATCAACTACGTGCTGAAAAGCGGGCAGGAGATCCGGCGGGTCTATATGATCGACAAGAACAGCGGCACGGAGACGTACCGTCTGGCCAACCGGCTTCTGAACACCACGCAGTTCCGCCGCTACGCCGTGGGGCTGGATCAGCTGACACCGGAGGAGGAGAGCGCCATCCGCGGCGGCTATGTGGAGGATTCGGAGACCGGCACCTCCGTGGAGCTGACCCGCGAACAGGCGCAGGAGCTGCTGCTGGCGGCCCAGCAGGATGTGGCCTCCGCCGCCGACACCGATGTGCTGGCGGACATCGGCAGCAGCACCAAGGAGGCCAGCACCGACGTGGTGACGGTCCCTACGGAGACCAGCCCTTCGCCGTGGCGCTATCAGATCATTCTCTACGTCACCGCTGCGGACGGCGGCACGCGGGACCGTTATTTGCAGATGCAGCGCTACTGCACGCGGATGCAGACGTTCATCAGCGGGCTGGACTTCGCCAACAGCACGGCGGACGTCCCGGCCACGGAGGACGCATCATGAAGCGGGGGCTGCTGTGTGCGGCGGCAGCTGTAGTGCTGCTGGTCTTCGGCGCAGGGGGACTGGTGAGCCTGCGGAGCTATCCCGCCGAGAATGTCGTGGAAAAGGACCATGTCCGGTTCTACCTGCGTAAGGACGGCCGGGACGCCTTTGCCTCTGCCTACCAGTGGGACGGCATCGGCGATGCCATTGACTACACCATCCCCGACACGGTGCAGGGCGCAAGGGTCACCGCCATCGGCGGTTTTGTTGGCA
>CAKTOK010000057.1 GCA_934589835.1 uncultured Oscillospiraceae bacterium
TGGGCGATGGGGGCGTAGATCTCCATGGTCTCGAAGGATTTCTGCTTCTGCTTCTCCGGCGTCTGATACTCCATGGTACGCATATTGTGGAGGCGGTCGGAGATCTTGATGAGGATCACGCGGATATCCTTGGCCATGGCCATCAGCATCTTTCGCAGGTTTTCCATCTGCTCCTCCTCCTTGGAGGTGTAATGGACCCGCGTCAGCTTGCTGACGCCCTCTACCAGATCGGCCACCGTGGGGGAAAAGAGCTTGCTGATCTCCTCGTGGGTGGCGGAGGTATCCTCGATGGTGTCGTGGAGCAGCGCTGCTGTGATAGACTCCGTGTCCAGATGCAGCTCCTCCGCCACGATCTGGGCCACGGCCAGGGGATGGGTAATAAAGGGCGAGCCGTCCTTTCGGTTCTGGCCGGCATGGTGGGCGGCGGCAAACTCATAGGCGGCGCGGATCTGGTCAAAGCCCGCAGCCGGATTATAGGATCTGACGGTCTCGATCAGATGGTCGTACATTTCCTGCGGCGTCATTGTCCGATGCCTCCCTTCTCCATCACCTGCTGAAGCATGATCAGCTGGGGCGACTGGCCCAGCGCTACTTTCTTTCCGCGGTGCAGCCGGAGGGTAACGTCGTCCTCCTGACGCTCCATGGTCAGCAGACCCCGCTCGGCAAACACCGACAGGCACACGGCGGCACGGGGGAACGGCTCCGTCCTGCCAAGCTCCGCCGCCAGCTGCCGCAGCAGCGGCAGGTAGCCGGTGGTCAGGCCGCCGTCGGGAACCGTCCGTTCCAGAAAGCGCCATGCGGCGGCGAACTGGTCACGGGTGGGCAGCAGGCGGCGGGCCTCCTTTGCCGCCAGAGGGCTGCAATCCGCGCAGCAGTCCGCCAGCGTCAGAGAGTCCTGCTCCCGCCCGCTGGCACACAGGGACGGGCGCAGGTCCACCATCTGGAGCTGGAGCGTGCGGCTGCCGCGGAATTCGTTGACTTGCAGATAAAATGCGGCGTCCACGCGGTCGCCGGCCTTGCAGCCGCAGTCCTCGGCCACAGTGGAGAAGAAAATACCGTCAAACTGGGCGCTGCCCTTGCCAAGGCGCAGCTTCAGGTGGCGGTTCTGGCCCACGTTCTGGGTACGCAGCAGCGTGGCACCCAGCAGGCAGAAGACAGGGCGGGCATTGCCGCTGCCATAGGGCTCCAGCGCGGATAGCGCCTCCAGCTCCTCCAGCGTCACGGCGGAGGGGTGGGTGATGGCCACATCCACATCCAGCACGGACACGGGGGCCGCGCCGCCCCGAAAGCTGCGGGCATACTCGTTCATACGGGCACGGAAGGCGGGGATGTTCTCCTCCTTGATGGTGAAGCCCGCCGCCAGCTCGTGGCCGCCGAAGCCCAGCAGCAGATCCTTGCAGCTTTCCAGCGCGGCAAACAGATTGAAGCCGCCCCAGCTGCGGCAGGAGCCTTTGCCGGTGGCGCCGTTCAGGTGGATCATAAAGCTGGGACGGGAATACTTCTCGGAAAGGCGGCTGGCCACGATGCCTACCACGCCCTGATGCCAGCGGCTGCTCTCCAGCACCAGCGCGCTGCGGTCCCGGTCGGGCAGGCGGGCGATCATCTCCTCCGCCTGAGAGTAGATGGTCTGCTCCACGTTCTGCCGCTCGCGGTTCAGGGCGCACAGCTCGCGGGCCATACGCTCGGCCTCCGCCGGATCGCTGCACAGCAGCAGCTCCGCCGCCTTGTCGGCGGCGCCCATGCGGCCCGCCGCGTTGATGCGGGGCGCCAGCACGAAGCCGATCTGGACAGAGGTGATCTCACGGCCGCTGAGGCCGGCCTCCTTCAAAAGGGCGTGGAGCCCGATGAAATCAGAATGCTCGATGGCGGCAAGGCCGCGGGCGACGATGGTGCGGTTCTCGCCGGACATCTGCATCACGTCGGCCACGGTGCCGACGGCGGCCAGCGTACAGTAGCGGGAGAACAGGGCCTCCTCCCTGTCCGGTCCGCCCAGCGCCAGCGCCAGCTTCAGCGCCACGCCGCAGCCGGCCAGATGCTTGAAGGGATAGGGGCAGTCGGGTCGGTGCGGATCTACCACCGCCGCGGCAGCGGGCAGCACTTCCTTGCACTCGTGGTGGTCGGTGATGACCACGTCCATGCCCAGAGAGTTGGCGAAATCCACCTCCTCTACGCCGGTAATGCCGCAATCCACGGTGATGAGCAGCCGCGCGCCCTGCCGGTGCAGGCCCTCGATGGCGTCGCAGCTCAGGCCGTAGCCGTCCTCGATGCGGCGGGGGATGTAGTGCAGCACGTCGGCGCCGCGGCTGCGGAGGTAGTCCACCAGAATACAGGTGGCGGTGATGCCGTCCACGTCGTAATCGCCGAACACGGCGATCCTCTCGCCGTTGGTCAGCGCCTGCTGTACCCGCTCCGCAGCCTTGTCCATATCGGCCATGAGGAAGGGGCTGTACGTCAGGCGCTGCTCGTGCTCCAGAAAGGCGGCGGCCTCCTCCGCCGTGTCAATGCCGCGGGAGGCCAGCACAGCGGAAACGAGGCAGGGGTATCCCGCCGCGGTCAGCCGCGCCCGCGCCTCCGGGCGGGGATCGGCGATGTGCCATTTCTGAAATTTCACGGTGGGTCACCTCCCTCCTGCCGGCGGCAGCAGCTATGCCGCCAGTTTCATCATTGTAATAATACTTTATTATAACAAACGAGGAGGAAAAGGTAAAGGGTAAAATAACGCGGGGAGATACGGGTTGCATTTGCCGGATGGATAGGGTACAATGGCCTCAATTCAGACAGAATCGAGGAAATGCCCATGCGTCCTGACGGAACGAGAGTGAAGAATCTGCCGCCCATTGTGGCGGCTGTCCCCTATATCATGCCCAAGCGGTATGACGCGCAGAACACCATTACCGAGAACATCGATGAGGAAGTCATCAAGGCGTATATCCGTGAGAAACGGCGCAGCGGCATCCGCATCAACCACATGGCGGTCATCATCGCCGCTTACTACAAGGCGGTGCAGACCAACCCGAAGCTGAACTACTTTGTGATGAACAGCCGCATCTACAAGCGCAACCACTTCTGCGTCTCCTTCGTGATCCTGAAGAAGCTGGCGGACGGGTCGCCGGACGAGACGACGCTGAAGGTCTATCTGGAGCCGAAGGACACGGTGTTCACCATCCAGCAGAAGATCAGCGATGTTATCGCCGCCAACAGCCAGACGGAGCAGAAAAACAGCACCGACCGATTTGCACGGATGATGTTCTCCGTGCCCGGCCTGCCGAAATTCGTGCTGTGGCTGGCGTACCATTTGGACAAGCACGGGCTGCTGCCCCGCAAGATCATCGACCTCAGCCCGTTCCATACCAGTATGTTCATCACCAATCTGGCCTCTATCAAGACCAGCTACATCCACCACCACTGCTACGAATTCGGCACCACCAGCGTATTCGTGTGCATGGGAAAGCCGGTGCCAAACTACATGAGCGGCGACCTGAGCAAGAAGATGATGCCGCTGGGCATCGTCATGGACGAGCGCATCTGCACAGGCTATGAGTATGCGGCGTTCTGCAACGACTTCCGCAAGTACATCCGGCGGCCGGAGCTGCTGGAGGCTCCCTTCGACGGCAGCGGCGAGGCGGAGGCGGCGGAGGAGCCGGCGGAGGAGCCGGCGGAGGAGCCGGCAACGGTGTGACGCCCGCAGCCGCAGCCAACAAAATAGACGCAAAAACACAGGGACGGCGCTGACGCGCCGTCCCTGTGTGCTGGGGTTGGGGGGAGATATGTGAGGATGGTATCTCAGAAGATCAGTGCCCAGCCCAGGAAGCCCAGGCAGGCCACCACGCCGGTGAACAGCAGGACCACCACCAGGTAGCCCATGATGTCGCGGGCGGACAGCTTGGCGATGCCCAGCGCGGGCAGCGCCCAGAACGGCTGGATCATGTTGGTCCACTGGTCGCCCCAGGCGATGGCCATGGCGGTACGGCCATTCTCGATGCCCATTTCCATACCGGCGGGCATCATGATGGGACCCTGAACGGCCCACTGGCCGCCGCCGGAGGGGACGAAGAAGTTGACGATACCGGCCGCCAGGAAGGACAGCATGGGGAACGTCACGTTGGTGGAGATATTGACGAAGAACTGGGAGATGACGCCGGCCAGCGACACGCCCTGGTCATTGGAGGCCACCATCATGCCCATGATACCGGCATAGAACGGGAACTGCAGCAGGATGCCGGCAGCACCGGCAGCGGCATCGCCGATGGCGTCCACATAGCGGCGCAGGTCGCCGTGGAGCAGCAGGCCCAGGAACAGGAAGATCATGTTCACGATGTTCAGGCCCAGCGTGAAGCCGTTCTGCACGAAGTAGTACACGATGTAGATGAAGCCGAACACCACGGTGATGAGCCACAGGATCTTGGAGTGCTCCAGCTTCTCGGCGGGAGTATCCTTGACGTAGGTGCGCTCCTCCTCATCCACCAGCAGGGCGGGGTCAACGGTGATGGTGTGGTCCTTGGCGGGGTGCATGGCGTAGTTGACGAAGGGCATCAGCACCAGAATGACGCCGCACATGATGAGGTTCATGGGGTGGAACACGGTGGCGGTGATGGGCGCCTGATAGACGACGCCGCCGAAGTCCTTACCGGCCACCAGATCCAGCGGGATGGAGCCGGACAGGCCGGCATGCCAGATCACGAAGCCGGAGTAGGCGGAGGCAATGAGCAGCGGATAGTCCACGGTGGGCACGCGGCGGACCACTTCCTTGGCCAGCAGCGCGCCGATGACCAGACCGAAGCCCCAGTTCAGCCAGCAGCAGAGGGTGGACACGAAGGTGGTGACCAAAATGGCCTGCTTATCATTGTGGCACAGGCCGGCCACGGCGCGCAGCGCCGTCTTGCAGGGCTTGGCGGAGGCCATGGCAGAGCCGAACACCAGCACCAGCGCCATCTGCATCGAGAAGGCCAGCAGATTCCAGAAGCCGCTCTTCTGATCGCCCCACCTGGCAATGACCTCAATGGGGCCGAGACCGGTGGCGCACATGGCGCCCACGAATACGACGAGGGTCAGGATGATGGCGAACAGGAATGCATCCGGCAGCCACCGGTTGACTACGCGCACGCAGCCGTTGGTGAATTTTTTGAACACAGCGACACTCTCCTTACAACACAGTTTTCGGGTACGGACGAGGGCCTGACAGCTCCCCCCGGAACAGTCGGCGCCCTGACAGCTTCAGTGTACTACGTTAATTTTTTAACTGCAAGGAGAAAAGTGAAGATTGTTAAATTTTTAATAAATAACCCGTGCGTGAGAAGTGTAAGTTATGGCAAAACCTGTGAAAACTGCACAAAAAGAAACAGAGAGACAGCGAATCCGTTGTCTCTCTGTTTTTCCGACAAAAACACTACATCCCCATATTGTCCATATTATCAAACGGATCGTGGGGGTGGAACCGGCCGTCCGACTCCGGTGCATGCGGCGTCCAGCCGATGCCCTTGACAGACTTGATCTGCTGGAAGTAGCCGATGTCCGTCTGGAATATATAGGGCTGGATCCAGATGTAGAGGATACCCAGCGTCAGGCCGCACAGCAGGATCCAGCCGATAAAGCTCCAGTCCAGCGCGAACAGCTGCCACTTGAAGCCGTTGGTCTGGGCCTTGCTCATGTTAAGGGCCTCCATCACGCCCATCTCCGGATCCTCGCACAGGTTGTAGACGGCAAAGCGGTAGCGATACGCCGCGATGATGCCCGGGATCACGAACAGCAGGCTCCACAGGAAAATAAAGAGGTACTGCACGATGGACAGCAGGATCAGCTTGCCGGCAAAGGAGAAGCCGTCGAACAGCGTCTCGTAGGGCATCTCCTCCCCACGGCGGACACCCAGATGATATCGTGCATAGCCCGCGTTCAGCAGGACGTTCAGCAGGCCCACCATGATGCTGACAAACGTGACCAGCACCGGCGAAAACGTCCGATGCAGCGCCAGAAACGACAGATCGACGCCGGAGGCCACGGAGAGGTAATAGGCCCGCTCCGCGTCCAGAGAGACATATTCCGAGATGCCGCTGAGCAGCCAGCTGATCGCCAGAAACAGCAGCGTGAACAGGCAGGCAGAGACGCGGGCACTTTTCACGATGCCCTTGGCCTCCATTTTTAATGCAGCACGATCCAGAACCATGGTATCGCCATCCTTTCTGCGCTGGGGCGGATGCATTTCTCCCGCCGCGCGGCAATATTCTATCACAGTGCCGGCGGAAACACAAGTGCCGCCTCGCAGCGGTATTTTTGCCAGAAGCCGGAAAACAGGGGTATTTCTGGCAGAGCAGGCGGTTAAGCAGGCGACAAAGACGGCAAAAAACCGCAGGAATTGCGCCGTAGGACTGGACAAGAGAAAAGTTTTGTTGTAATATCTGATATAGTATGCGGTGGCAAAGCGCCACCCGGTAGTAAGATGAGGTGAAGACAATGGCACAAGCTTTCTTTGGCGGCGTTCATCCCAATGATATGAAGGCCGCAACCAATGAAAAGGCCATCGAACAGCTGGCAGCGCCGGCTGAGGTGGTCATTCCCATGTCTATGCACATCGGTGCGCCTTGCAAGCCTATCGTTGCGGTGGGCGACAAGGTAAAAATTGGACAGAGGATCGGCGAACCCGGCGGATTTGTTTCCGCACCCATCCACGCCTCCGTATCCGGTACGGTCAAGGCTGTGGAGCCCCGCCCCTTCAACATGGGCGGCAAGATGATGTCCGTGGTCATCGAAAACGACTTCCAGAACGAAGTGTCCGAGGAAGTCAAGCCCGTGGCGGACCCCGACAGCCTGACGCCTGAGCAGCTGGTGGAGATCGTCAAGAACGCCGGCATCGTCGGCCAGGGCGGCGCAACGTTCCCCACCCATGTGAAGATCAGCTCCGGTCTGGGCAAGGTGGACTACGTGATCATCAACGCCGCTGAGTGCGAGCCGTACATCACCGGCGA
>CAKTOK010000058.1 GCA_934589835.1 uncultured Oscillospiraceae bacterium
GTCATCTCACCACCGATGGCCAGCGCACCCTCAGCGATAAGGTCGGTCGCGCGGGGCCCGATGATATGCATGCCCAGGATCTCGCCATACTCCGCACCGGCGATGATCTTGACAAGGCCCTCGCCGCCATTGAGGATCAGCGCCTTGCCGTTGGCGCTCATGGGGAATTTGCCCACCTTGTAGGCAATGCCCTGCGCCTTGCACTGCTCCTCGGTCAGGCCCACAGAAGCGGCCTCCGGCTCCATATACACGCAGGTGAGGTTGGTCTTTTCGCAATAGTGCGCCTCATGGCCGCAGATATTTTCTGCCGCCACCTCGCCCATGGCGGAGGCGGTATGCGCCAGCTGTGCATGGCCAAACACGCAGTCGCCGATGGCGTACACGCCGGAAACGCTGGTCTCCATCTTATCGTTGACAAGGATCCGTCCCTTATCGTTGTCGATCTTGCCGGCGGCCAGATCCAGCTCCGCTGTATTGACCCTGCGGCCGATAGCCACCAGCACCTTTTCCGCCTCGAAGCTGACGGTATTGCCGGACTTGTCCCGGCAAATCACTTTTGCGCCCACGGGGCTGCTCTCCACAGACTGCACGGGGCACTCCAGGTGGAAGTCCATGCCCATCTTCTTCATGTGGGCCACGCCGATCTTCGTCAGATCGCCGTCCAGCATGGGCAGCATATGATCCATGGCCTCTACCACGGTGATCTTCGTACCGAAGGCCGCGTAGGCGCAGGCCAGCTCCAGCCCGATAACGCCGCCGCCTATGACCACCATGGTCGCGGGCAGCTTGTCCAGCGACAGCGCGCCGGTGGAATCAATGCAGTTGGGATTCTCCTTCAGGCCCGGGATGGGCGGCTGAGCGTTGACAGAGCCGGTGGCCACGATGTGTTTGACGCGCTCCCTCGGGACCGCACCTATTTCATGCTGTGGCAGAATGACAACGCCATTATTATCGGCAAGCACCAAAACGCCGCCGCCGAGATCGACCAGCAATTCGTCCGCGAAAACGGTGTGCGTGTGGTACGGCGGCTGTCCGGCGGCGGCGCGGTGTACCACGACATGGGAAACCTGAACTTCACGTTTATCGCCGATGCCGGCAGCATGGAATCCATCAACTTCAAGCTGTTCTGTCAGCCGGTGGTGGCTGCGCTGGCGGCTCTGGGCGTTCAGGCCGAGGTCAATGGGCGGAACGACATGACCATCAACGGTCAGAAATTCTCCGGCAACTCCCAGTATCTGAAGGAGGGTCGGGTCATGCACCACGGTACCATCATGTTCGACTCTGATCTGAACCGGGTGGCGCAGGCCCTTCATGTGGACCAGGAAAAGATCGCCGCCAAGGGCGTGGCCTCCGTCCGAAGCCGCGTCACCACCGTGCGGCAGCATATGCCCCATCCCGTGGAGCTGGAGGAATTTCGCCGCGTGCTTCTGGACAACATTCTGGCGCAGCAGCCCGGCGAGGAGTATGTCTTTACCGAGGAGGACAAATCTCAGATCGCTCATCTGCGGGAGCAGCGGTACGCCACGTGGGAATGGAACTATGGCCAGTCCCGGGAATGCGAGATGACCAGGCAGAAGCGCTTCCCCGCCTGCGGCGGTGTGGAGGCGCATCTGTCCACCGACCACGGCGTCATCCAGCATATCGCGTTCACCGGCGACTTTTTCAGCGTGGTGGAGCCGGAGGTGCTGGCAGAAAAGCTGGTGGGCGTGCGGCTGGAGGAGCAGAGCCTGCGGGACGCGCTGGCGCACGAGGATGCGGGCCGCTATTTCAGCGGGCTGAACAATCAGGAGCTGATCGAGCTTCTGCTGTCATGAAGTGCCCCTCGCTCCGCAGCCGGCCACCGGCGGTCCGGCCCGATCCCTGCTGCGGATTCATACAAATCATTGCCCTGTACACGATCTCCCCTGCCCACACACGGTGAAGTCTCTGATGCTCTGCAATCCCCGCAATCCCACCGGACGCATCTGGACGGAGAGTGAGCCGTGCCGCGTGGCGGCCATCGGACTGAGCGGCACGTGGTCAAGCTGGTAAAGAGCGGCGGCCACCGGAAAAAGCAGAAAAACAGGATCACAAAAAGCTGGGAGGCGCACAAATGCGCCTCCCAGCTTTTTGTCCCGCCGCGGCGTCTGCCGCTCCTGCGTCAGTCATCCAGCTCCGCTTCATGCTTGAGAACGGCGCCACTGCTTGCGTCGATCTCATAAGCATACTCCATATTGCCGGATTTGAACTCGACCTCGTAGACGAGTCTGCCATCCTCATCGTCCAGCTCAATGTCCATGTCATACGCTTTGTTTTCCCTGACGCCCGCATGGCTCAGGGCGATGGATTTCGCCTTGGCGTAGCCGATGTCTCCGGAGAACGCGGGCTGGGACGGCTGTACCGCAGGCACTTCCGTTCCGTCTGCTGCTTCGCGCTTGCTCTCCAGGATCGCGCCGGTATAGGCGTCGATCTTGTACGCAAACTCCTCGCCGGTCTGGCTCCTGATCTCTACCTCATAGTGGGCGGGAGACTCGTCCAGCTCAGGGTCTATCTCCTGATAAGCCATTTTCGCGGCGGATTCCTTGCCGAACGCTGCTGCGGCAATTTCCATCGCCTTGTCCGTGCCGATGGGCATGGCGGGCGCGCCCGCCTCGGCCAGATCCTTCAGCTCCTCCACGGAGAGCTTCGCCAGCGCATCAAACCGCAAGGCGGAATTCAGCGCGAGCACACGGTTCACCAGCGCCGCCTTTCCGGTGGAAATGTTATTTTCCCGCGCCTGCTGTTCCAGCCCCGCGTCCTGTGTGAGCGTCTGTGTCAGAACAGCCGCCTTTGCTTCGCTGGTCTGCAAAACGCCGTCCACGGTGCTGGTCAGCTGGCGCTGGAGCTTTTCAGCCCGCGCCGTGTCCTTGTCCTCCACCGAGATCATAATGGCGGAGGAAATGCTGTTGAGGTAGCCGTTTCGCACGAGGCTGCCCACGATGGCGTTCACCGCCACATCCAGCTTTGCCCCCCTGAGGTCTGCGCCGCCGCTCATATCCGCAAGGATAGCCTTCGCGTCCTCGTTGAGCGGTGTGCAGGAGAGCACCTTCGCATTCCTGCTGACCTTCAGCTCAATGCTGGGGTTTACGTCCAGCGACACCACGGATGCCACTGCATGCGCTTGCTGATAGAACATACCTCCGCCGCCCAGCAGCACCAGCGCAAGGCAGGCTGCTGCCAGTGTCGTCCACCGTTTCCTTGTTGTCTTTTTCTTTGTCATCGGGAACACCGGTCCTTTCCGCTCATCACAGCGGGAGAGGACGCCGTTTACATCGTCCGGCGCCGTTTTAGCCAGCGCTTTGGCCAGCTGCCGCTCCATCTGCTCGTTGGTCATCGGGCGTCATCTCCTTCCAGACAGCTTCGCATCTTTTTCAATGCTCTGTGATATTTCGACAGGACGGTAGGAAGCGCCAGCTCCAGCAGCGCTGCGATCTCCCGATGCTTCAGGCCCGTGACCGCGTGGAGCAGCACGATACGCCGCTCCTCCTCTCCGAGGCTTTCCAGCGCATTCTGCAGGAGAACGCGCTCCTCTGTATCCAGTCCGCACTCCTGCATGGGAATGGCGTCCCATTCCTCCTCGCTGAGGGCGGCATGGCGTTCCTCACGCCGCAGGCGCATCAGGCACAGATTGCGGCACACGGCCAGCAGCCATCCCATCGGCGAACCGGTGGGGCGGTACTGCGCCGCGCAGTCCCACACCTGCACATAGACATCCTGCGTGAGATCCTGCGCGTCGTGCGCGTTCCTGAGGTAGGACAGCGCAAGGCCGTACACCGCCGTGCGCGTGCGCTGATACAGCGCCGCCAACGCTTCCCGTTCACCCTCGGCGATACACCGCAGCAGCCGCTGCAATTCACGGCGCTCCTCTGCCGGCGCATATTCGGTTGTCATCAGCATACTGAGCATGAGCTTCTATCTCCTGTCATCCGTGTAATGCACGAAAAGGGTGTTTTATTGCATTGCGGGAGAAAATTTTGGAAAGCCGTGAAAAATCATCGCTGCTGCGGTAAAAAATGGCGGGCGCCGCTTTGTGCATATTCGTTTCTCCCAGCGCTGATACTACCCTTGTAAAATTTGCTTTGACTGGAGGAATTTCATATATGAAAGCAACAGGGATCGTGCGCCGGATCGACGATCTTGGCCGCGTTGTCATCCCCAAGGAGATCCGCCGCACCATGCGTATCCGCGAGGGCGACCCGTTGTTGATGACATTGGCACGGTGGGAAAGGTTCTGCGCTGCGATGCTGGATCTTGGAAAAAGGCAAGGGTGGGAGTAAGTACATAGCAGAAGGCGCGACGCTGGACTGCCGGAGCGGCTGAAGCTCTCTAAGAAGAAGCTGCTTGGCCGCTTCTCAGAACAGGTCAGGCTCAGCTGGTCATGGACCAGCTGAGCCTGACCTGCAGCGCGTTGGATGTCGTTCCGGAGGGTACTCGCACCGAGGTGGTAGAGCACCGCCCGCCGGAGAAGGAGCGGATCTGCTCTGCCTGCGGCAGCCAGATGGTCGAAATGAGTTGTACCACTCCGTCATCACCGTGGAGATGATGCAAACGTGCGCGAAGGCACCGGCGTCCCGTTGTCATAGCCCGGCAGCCGCTCCGCGATCCTGCGGTCATAGTCCTTGCTCCAGAACAGGCATCTGAACGGATCGACGCCGAGCTTATCGCCGGTGAGCGCCAGCGCGACGGCGCGGCAGCCGCCGTTGCAATACTCAAAATGTGGGCATTTGCCGCAGGTCTTATTCGTTTCGCGCAGCGTTCCCAGCGTCGTACATACCTCGTCAAGGTACGCCCCGTGGGAGAGCAGCTGGGCCAAAGCGTCCCGCTTTGCGTTGCCCAAAATGTCGCCGTGCTGCTCGTAATAGCCCGACATCTGATGGCAGGGGAACACATTCCCGTTGGCCGCCACAGCCACCATGCCGCGGTTGCCCTTGCACACGGGGGCGCTGTCCCTGTATTCTCCCGGGCAGGAGCTTACCGCCGTCAGAGTGTAGACCCCTGGGCGCGGGTACAGCGTCCCGAGCTGCCAGACCGTCAGATCCATCGTATGCGCGCCCTGGGCATACCGCTCCCACAGCTGGAGCGCCTCGTCGAAATACTCCTCCGGCGTCAGGCAGGCGCCGCCCGCGTTCTGCACCCAGCGGGGCGCTTCCGTCGTGCGGATGACCCGCATTTCCGTCGCGCCCATATCGTCCAGCAGCTCCGCCGTTTGCAGCATAGCGCCGCAGCTGCGGCGGTTCATGTTCGTCTGCACCTTGACGGGAAAGCCGCTCTCCACGCACAGGCGGATCGCCCGCAGAGTGATTTCCTCCGCGCCCGCGTGCGCGCGCATCCAGTCGTGATACCCGATGCCGTCAAAGGATATTTTCATCAGCGGAACGCACCCTATCGCCCTCATGCGATCCAGCGCCTGCCGGTCGAGGAAATAACCGTTGGTGTTCAGCTCCTCGACATACATACCGCGGGCGTAAATGCCCTCAAGAATGTCGAAGAAATGCCGGTGCAGCATCGGCTCGCCGCCCGTGATGGTGAAGGCGTTGATGCCGCAGTCCCGTGCCTGATCCAGAAGGCGGTCGGCCTCCTCCATGCTCCACTCGCTCATGAGCGGCGCGTTGTCCGCGGCGTTGAAGCAGTGGAGACAGTTATAATTGCACTTGCCGGTGATCATCCAGTTCATGGCTGGGAAGTAGCGGTTCAAACACAGGCGCGGCCTGCTCCAGTCCGACAGCGTCTCGCCGCCCTCGGCCTTTCGGATAAATCCGTCTGCAAGGAATTTGCGGGCCAGCGGGCTCTCCTCCGGAGACGGCAGCTCGCTCTTTCCGTCGCAGGCCGACAGAAACTCAAATTCCTCCGCTTTCAGCCCTTTGGCGTTGCGCTCGCCCTTTATGTAATATGCGTAGGGAACGAGCTGCCAGGACCGCAGGGCGATATGGTTGCTCAAAATATAGTGCATACGTCTGAATCAGTTCATTTGTCCCTGTGATTGCAAAGCCAAAGCCCTTTTTCAATAGAGCACCAATAGCAGTTATTGCAATTCATTTGCCTGTCACTTACTCCACACCGGGGTCATCTTCTGTTCGCCGGATGATAGCACTCACGGGGCTCCATCGCCTTCGCCGCCTTTATGGTCAGCTCTATGATGGTTGCCCAGAGGCCGCCCTTGACGGCGAGGGGGTCGACGCCCCAATACAGGCACCGACAGCAGGTACCCTTCACGCCAAAGGTGGAAGGTCCATCCACATAGTGCCTGCACTTATGGCCGCAGGTGGTTTTAAGGCGTCCTCCGCTGGAGTAGCAGCCGCCGCCGGCCACGTTGTCCAGCTCGTCGTCGGACAGCTCGCCGGTCTGGGGATGCAGCCGGTCAAAGTACGCCTTGGCCTCCTCCTCGGTCAGCTCAATACCGTTTTCCTTTGCCAGCGCCAGCAGCTCCTCGGGGGACTTCGCCGCCCTTGCCTTCGCCAGCAGTTCCTTGGTCAGCTCCATGATTCTCCTCCTTGTACTTGATTTGATCGCATTTGCCTGTCACTTACTCCACGCTGGGGTCATCTCCTGCTCGGATTGTGTATTTCTACATTTCAACGGTAACATACGCCACCGGGAAGTCGGCGCGGTTTCCGGGCTGTTGGACGTTCGTAACGTCCGTCGACCCCTTCCGTATCTGGCAGACGCAGCAGTACCACCATTTTTGCTGGGGACTCCATCTGTATCCGTTTTCCTCCCAGCAGTCGTTCTTGCAGACGGGACACCGCCAATTCAGCCGCCGCCCCACCGCCGTGACCGTCCTCCGCGCGGCGATCTTCGTGCCACCGCCGCAGCCGCCCGATACATTGTCAAGCTCGCTGTCGGAAAGCTCGCCGGTCTGGGGATGCAGCCGGTCAAAGTACGCCTTGGCCTCCTCCTCGGTCAGCTCAATACCGTTTTCCTT
>CAKTOK010000059.1 GCA_934589835.1 uncultured Oscillospiraceae bacterium
CCGTCCACCAGCAGCTCATAGCTGTCCAGATTGATCTCCAGCTTGTCGAACACCAGCTTTTTCTTGGTGTCGTCGGGGATCTCGCTGCGGCGCAGCACCGCGTTGATGCGGGCCATCAGTTCCTTCATCTCAAAGGGCTTCACCAGATAGTCGTCCGCCCCCATCTCCAGGCCGGTGATGCGGTCGCCCACATCGCTCTTGGCCGTCAGCATGATGATGGGCGTTTTCCCCTTCTCGCGGATATGGGCGCACACGGCCCAGCCGTCCATCACCGGCAGCATGATGTCCAGCAGCACCATGTCCGGCGCCTGCCTGTCGTATTCCTCCACCGCCTTGCCGCCGTCGTAGGCCAGCCGGACCTCGAAGCCCTCCTTCTCCAGATACATCCGGATCAGCTCCGATATGTTGCGGTCATCCTCCACCACCAGAATGTTGCGTGCCATGGCCGTCTCCTCCTACTCGGTGTATTTTTACCTGTAATTATACCGGCCAGCCTGAATTATTCCTGAACGTTTTGTAAATTCCCGTCGGTATATCGCCTTTATTGTACCACAGCCTTTCCGGTTTGTACAGTCTCCGGCGCCGGTCCCACGGTAATGCCCGCATAATACCACGTCAGGATCTCCTGCCACGTCTTCCCCTGCCGCGCCAGCTCGTTGGCGCCGTACTGGCTCATGCCCACGCCGTGGCCGTAGCCGGTGACGCGGAACGTCACCTGCTCCGCCGCGGCCTCCACGGTGAAGCACGCCGACCGCAGGGAGAAAATACGCCGCACCTCCACGCCCCGCAGGGCCGTGCCGCACACCTCAATGGTCCCCACCCTGCCCGAGGCGTCCCGTTCCGCCGCGCCGAACCACTTGTCCGGCCCACCGCTGAAGGTCAGCTCCGGATGGGCCGCCGAAAGCAGCGCCTTGGCCTCCGCCGCCGTGAACGTGGCGGCGCTGTAGTAGTTGGGCACCGTCTCCTCTCCCTCGGGACTGTCCACGCTCCTGAGATACGGCACGTCGCCGCTCCACACGCTGCCTGCCGCTTCCGTCTTTCCCGCGGAGGAGGAATGGAACACCGCCAGAATGGGTTGGCCGTCGTACAGCGCCACCTGCCCGTCCGTGGCAGCCACCGCCTCCTCGATGCGGGCCTCCCAGCCCGCGAAATCATCGCCCCATTTCTCCTGTGCCGCCGCCACCGGCAGCCATGCGCTGCAGCAGGCCGGATCGGTACACACATCCGCCTGCGGATGGGCCTCCTTCCGTCCCGCCGCCAGCTGGTAGTACACATACGTCCGCTCTGCCGCCGCCTGCGCCCGCAGGGCCTCCCGCTCAAAGCTGGCGGGCATCTCGCCCCGCACCACGCCCTGTAAGTACACGTCCAGCGCCATATCCTCCGTCTCGCCGCCATCCAGCACCCGCAGCGTCACCGCGCCGTCCCGCTGTCCCTGCGCCGCCGGCTCCCGCGCCGCGCTGCCGTCCTCCTCCGGTATCGTACCGCTCTCCGCCGTCAGATACGCTCCGCCGAACAGCAGCACCGTCAGCACCAGCGCCGCCGCCATAGACCGCCGCATACCATCACCTCCGGCCCCAGTCTATGACGGCCTGTCCCCCCTTTATGCCCAAAAAGGCGGGGTGCATCACCCCGCCTCAATGCCTTATTTCTCCCGCATGGCCGTGAAAAAGCCGCTCAGCAGCCGGCGGCTCTCCTCCGCGCAGATACCTCCCACCAGCTGGGGCCGGTGGGGAAACGCCTCCATGAACAGATTCAGCACGCCGCCGCAGGCGCCCATGGCCTCGTCCCGTGCGCCGTAGAATACCCGTGCCACTCTGGCGTTGATGATGGCCCCCGCGCACATGGGACACGGCTCCAGCGTCACATACAGGTCGCAGCCCTCCAGCCGCCAGGAGCCCAGCGCCTCGTTGGCCTGCGCCATGGCCTCCATCTCCGCGTGGGACCACACGGCCTGCTTTTCCTCCCGCCGGTTCCGGCCCCGCCCGATGACGCGGCCCGCGCAGACGATGACGCAGCCCACCGGCACCTCGCCGTGCGCCGCCGCCTCCCGCGCCAGCGCCAGCGCCTGCTCCATGTAGTCTCTGTGCTCCATCTCTGTCCTTTCCGGGGGAACGGTGTCGCCCCTGATTAACGCCGGTCATATTTGTCCAAACTATCCGTACACTATACAAGACGGGAGGAATCACCATGGCCAAACGACCCACCACCGACCCCGCGCTCCGCCAGCTGAAGCAGGAGCTGCTCAACACCACACAGGCCCTGAAGGACGCCTACATCCGCTTCAACCTCGTCTGCGACTCGGAGCTGATCGACGCCAGCATCTATGAGATCAGCGCTCTGAAGGCCCGCTGCAACTACCTGCTGCGCCGCATCAAGGAGCTCAGCGGCGAGCCGGTGCCCTCCGCCGTTCCCAGAGCGCATCCGGTACAGGCCGCGTCCGCCGCGGCGGAGGAGCCGCCCGCGCCCTGCGTCGCCGCCGACGCCATGAAAGGAGGCCCCGCATGTCGCTCGTAGAAAAATGTGCGCTGGGGCTGGTGCTGCTGTTTCTGCTGGTGGCCTGCCTGCGCCTGCTGCGCCAGCCGCTGAAGCTGGCGCTGCGGGTGCTGGTCAACAGCGCCCTGGGCTTCTGCGCCGTGTGGCTGCTGAACACGACCACCGCCGTCACCGGTCTGTCGCTGGGCCTGAACGTTTTCAACGCCCTGACCATCGGTATTCTGGGCGTCCCGGGCCTCGGCCTGCTGCTCCTGCTCCAGTGGGTGCTGCTGTGACGCCCTCAGAACCGCAGCTTTTCGTTGATGCGCCGCATCCGCTGCTCCTCCGGCTTACATACCCGCCTGTCAAACGTCAGCAGGCCGTTGACCTCATCCTCCACATCGCTGATCTGGGTATAGACTGCCGCTGACAGTCCCTCAGCAGCGATGAGGGGGATGACTTCGTTTTCATAGAGCTTCTCCACCGCATCCATCCACCGCTCCGTATCCCGATACGTCCGGTAGCCGAAGGCCTTCTCCGCGGTGCAGTGCCCCTCCACCGGCAGGCTGTACCCGCCGAACTCCGTAAGGGCCAGCGCCCGCCTGCCGTCGTGCTTCAGCCGTACCGGCCGGTAGTAGACATGGCAGGACCGCAGATCCCCCGCCCCCTGGTCGTGCCAGCCGGAGGCGTGATCCACCAGCCGCGTGGGGTCCAGCGCCCGCACCTTTTCCGCCATCCGCGCCGCGTCGAACTGGCCCCAGCCCTCGTTGAACGGCGTCCACAGGTACAGGCTCACGCAGTTGTACAGCAGCGCCACCGTGTCCTCCAGCTCCCGCTCATACTGGGCGCGTCCCGCCGCGCCGGCCCGCCCCAACCGGCGGGAGGGCCGGTCGTTCAGATGTATTCCCAGAAAGGGCAGCGCCTGCGTATACAGCGGGTCGAACCGCTCGAAGCCGGACACCATATCCTGCCATACCAGCATCCCCAGGCGGTCGCAGTGGTAGTACCACCGCAGCGGCTCGATCTTGATGTGCTTACGCAGCATCCGGAATCCCAGTCCCTTGGCGGTCTCGATGTCGTGGCGCATGGCCTCGTCCGACGGCGGCGTATACAGCCCGTCGGACCAGTATCCCTGATCCAGCAGGCCCGACTGGAAGTACGGCTCGTTGTTCAGCGCCAGCACCGTCCGCCCCTCGTGCTGCATAAGGGAGCATTTCCGCATCCCGAAGTAGCTGGTGACGCGATCCTCCTCCAGCACGATCTCCACATCGTACAAAAACGGATCCTCCGGCCGCCATGGCCGGAGCTGCGCCGCCGGAATGACCGCCGTGCCGTTGCCGTCTTCATCGGCGCAGCCCTCCGCGATCACCGTTCCCGCCGCCCGCACCGTAAAGCGGGCGCCTGCCGGCCTGCCCGCCTCGATGTGCCAGCGCAGGGCTCTTTCATCGAGGTCCGGCGTCAGCCGGATGCTTTTCACATAGTTCTCCGGTACACTCTCCAGCCACACCGTCTGCCAGATGCCGCTGGTGGCGGTATACCAGATGCCGCCCCGCCTGTACCGCTGCTTGCCCATACCGTACACACCGCTGTCCGCATCGTCGGTGACGGCCACGGTCAGCCGCTGCTCCCCATCGGTCAGCAGCGCCGTGATATCCAGACAGAAGGGCAGATAGCCTCCCTCGTGGCGGCCCGCCTCCCGCCCGTTCACCAGCACGCGGCAGCACTGGTCCACCGCGCCGAAGTGCAGCAGCACCCGATCCCGCCGGAACCCCTCCGGCAGGGTGAATGTCCGCTCATACCACAGCGTCTCCCCGCTTTGCAGCTGAAAGCCGCAGCCGGACAGCAGGCTCTCCGGCGCAAAGGGCACCAGAATCTTGCCGGCGTTCCGGCGGGTGTACTCGTCCCCGTCCTCCACCGCGTAGTCCCACAGCCCGTTGAGGCACAGATAGCTCTCCCGCACCAGCTGGGGCCGCGGATACTCCGGCAGCGGACAGGCTCTGTCCAGCGTCTCGCCCCACGGCGTATACAGCGCTCTCATACGGCGGCCTCCCTCCTCTGCTGTTTTTTCAAAAAGAATACCGGCACAGCCAACAGCACCAGCACCGCGGCCGCCGCCAGAAAGATCTCCGCCGTGGGCACCTGCTTCACCACGCCCAGCTCTTCATAGGTCATGCCGGTGCCGCGGATGACAGCCACGCCGATATACGGCCCCGTCACCATAGGCAGCAGCACCTGAAACAGAATGCGGATGCCCTGAAGCAGGCCGGCCTTTCCCTCCGGCGTATGGTCGCGGATCAGCCCGTTGCAGCAGGCGGAGACCACCATGCCGCCGCCCAGCATGACGATACCGGCGCACAGCACGAACCACTGATCCCGCGCGAAATACATCAGCACCAGCCCCACGATGCCCACAACGCCCGCCGCCGGCAGGCACCGCAGCTTGCCCAGCCGGTCGATGGGCCGTCCCATCAGCACCGACACCGCCGAGCTGATCACCAGCACGCCCGCCAGCAGCAGCGTGTAGTCCGTGATCCCCAGAAACCGCTGGATATAGATGATCAGATACGGCATATACACCTGCTGGCTCATGCAGTACACCCCCAGACATGCCAGCGACAGGTACAGCGCCGGATGCCCCTTCACCACCGACGGCCGCAGGCCGTACAGGATGTTGGAAAAGTATGTGCCCTGCCCCCGCTCCAGCGGCGGCTCCTTGATGAGAAAGCAGCCCAGCACGCCGCCCAGCAGCGTCAGGCCGCCTACGATGTCAAAAAACGTGGCCCACCGGCCCTGCTGCGTCAGACCGTCCAGCGCCCCGAACACCACCAGCATGGCCGCCAGCGGCATCACCGCCAGCACCGTCTCCACCCGTCCGCGGTTCTCCGGCACGGTGACGTCCGTGACCCATGCGTTGAACGCCGCATCGTTGGCGGCGGAGCCGAAAAACGTCATCACGCAGTCCAGTATCACCACCAGCACCGCCGTGGCGTGGGCCGCCTGTACCGCCGCCGCATCCCAGCTGATGACGGGGACGCGGACAAGCCCGAACGCCGCGATGCTGACGCCCCACAGCAGGTAGCCCGCCACGATGAAGGCCTTCCGCCGTCCCAGCCTGTCGCTGAGGGCGCCCATCACCAGCGTCGTCACCGTGGCCGTCACCGCGCTCCATGCCACCATGGCCGCGATCATGGCCGGATCGCCGGAGATGGTGTTGTACAGGAACACGTTGAAGTACATATTCTCGATGACCCACGCGATCTGCCCGAACAGGCCGAACACCAGCAGCGCCGCCCACGTCCGGCCTCCCAGCGCAAAGGGCTTTTTCGTCATATCACCGTTCCTCCTTCGTCAGATCCCACCCGTACAGCGGATACCGCTGCACCGCGCCGAACAGCTTCTTTTTCAGGTCGGGGTACGTTCCCTCCAGCGATGCGATGAGGTCCTTCACCTCCTGACGACGGCTGTGGCCGTCCATGGGGCAGGTGTTCTTCACCACCGGCAGCCGCAGCCGCGCCGCCATGCGCCGGATGTCCTCCTCCTTGCAGTACAGCAGCGGCCGGATCTGGGTGATGCCCGTCCGATCCAGATATGTCACCGGCTGGAAGCAGCCCAGCCGTCCCTCAAACAGCAGGTTCATCAAAAGCGTCTCCACCGCGTCGTCGTAGTGGTGGCCCAGCGCGATCTTGCGGATGCCCCGCTCCGTCAGGGCCGTGTTCAGGCTGCCCCGCCGCAGCTTGGCGCACAGGGAGCAGGGGTTCTTCTCCTGCCGCTCCCGAAACACGATGTCGTACACCGGCACCGCGATGCGGATATAGGGCACGTTCAGCGCGGCGCAGTAGTCCGCCACCGGCTGGAAGTCCATGTCCGGCATCCCGGTCTCCAGCGTGACGGCCTGCACCTGAAAGGGCTTGGGATAGAACTCCCGCAGCCGCGCCAGCGCCGTCAGCGTCAGGAGGCTGTCCTTGCCGCCGGACACGCCCACGGCCACCGTCTCCCCCGCCGAGATCATGTTGTAATCCTCCACACACCGGCGGACCAGTCCCAGAATACGCTGCACGCGGCGTCCCTCCCGTAAAAAAAACGAATTTGCGTTTTGAGAAAACAAGAGATATTTCGAGATAATCAAAGAAAACACCAGATGTACTTGCCGTAAATCAATTTTCCGTTGACATTCCCGCCGCACTGTGCTATAAATATCCTTGCGCGTTCAGTGCGCTTTCTCTGTCCCGATTTTAGCAAGGGCACACGGAAATGTAAAGCAATACATTATAATAAATTGGAGGAAGAAAACCATGTCCACTTTCATGGCAAACAAGGCCAACATCGAGCGCAAGTGGTACGTCGTTGA
>CAKTOK010000060.1 GCA_934589835.1 uncultured Oscillospiraceae bacterium
GTGTCCCGCGCGGAGCGTGACGTGCAGGCGAAGTTCCTGCTGCGCAACGGCGCGGACGCGGTGACATACCCGGAAAAGCAGCTGGCGAAGTGGGCGGCCATCCGGTACACCGCCAACCACATCTTCGGCTACATCGAGCTGGACGAAAAGCACGCCATCATCGAGGTCGCCGTCCCGGACAGCTGGCGGGGACACAGCGTCGGTGAGCTGGACATCCGCCGAAAATACGGCGTCAACATCCTCGGCGTGAAGCGGAACGACAAAACCGATGTGAATATCTCGCCGGAAACCGTACTGGACGGCGATCTGACGCTGTTGGTGCTGGGCGAGTATACGGTGCTGAAAAAGTGCTTCCGGCTGTAAGGCCGCGCCTGCCATGATCGTGGCTGCCTCGAGATGTGTTCATGGCGGCGGGCTGAACATGGGCGGTATTCAACCTGCTTACCGGCGTGTACGTCCCCACGGAGGGCACCGTCCTGCTGGACGGCGTTCCCCTGAACGGGAAAAAGGTCCACCAGTTCGTGGAGGCCGGTATCGCGCGAACCTTTCAGAACATCCGTCTGTTTACGGACATGACGGTGATCGAAAACGTGAAGGCGGCCTGTGCCAAGGATCTGCACTATACCCTGTTTGACGCTGCGTTCCGCACACCGAGGTTCTGGAAGGCGGAGCGGGAGGCCACGGAAAAGGCGCTGGAGCTGCTGGAGATCTGCGGCCTGCGGGACAAGGCGGACGCTGCCGCCGCCAGCTGGCGGGCACGCTCTCCGGCGGTGAGCAGCAGATGCTGGCCACAGGCCGGGCGCTGATGACCAACCCCCGCATCGTGCCGATGGACGAGCCCTCCATGGGTCTGAGCCCCCTGTTGGTTAAGGAGATTCTCGCCATCATCGAAGAGCTGCACAAAAGCGGCATTACCATTCTGCTGGTGGGGCAGAACGCCAAGATGACGCTGGCCGTCAGCGGCGGCCACGACATTACCCGCAAGCTGTCCCAGCAGCTGGGCGAGGATGGCTGCGTGGAGCTTATCCGAAAGCTCCTGCCGCTGTTTACCTGAGCGGGAGAGCGACACGTTGATCAGCCTGCTTGTATTTTATGAAAAGCAGGTCATCCGCCCCACGGCGCTGACCGTCCAGAACGGCAGCTTTACGACGCTGCTGGGGCCCTTCGGCCGCGGCAAGGCAGCGCTGCTGCGTCTGTGATTTTGGAGCAATCTCTGCCGCCAGTGCCTGTGAAAGCGGCAGGCGCCTTTTGCCGCGATTCCCAAATATTGATGATTTTCTTGGTTTCCATCCCCTTACGCTCCTTTGCGCTTTCTCCTTATGCTGCCATGTTACGCATTTTCCTTGCTTTTGCAGGAGAACGGAAGTATCATCTTTTGTGGGAGAGCTGTGCGGAGAGCGCCATCAAAAACGAGGCGCTTTTATGAAGAATACGGCGGCTTGGATGGCGGATTTCCGCCCCGCCGCCCTTGACCGCGCACAGCGGATGACCGACATCGCCAAGACCCACGGCGCCTGTCGGAAATGGCGGCGCCGGATGCCTGCGCCGTCATAGAGAGAGGGGTGGACCGACTGGCATGATCCGAATCACCAATGGCGAGCTGACAACCGAGCTGGCATGGAGCGGCGCACCCGTCACCGTTTCCCGCCTGCTGGCGCAGGCGGGGCTGTACCCCGACCGCCCCTGCGGCGGGCAGGGCCGCTGCGGCAAGTGTCGGGTGTTGGCCCACGGCGACCTGTCGCCCGCCGCGCCGGAGGAGCGCCGCCATCTGCCGCCGGAGGCGCTGGATGCCGGTGCGCGTCTGGCCTGCATGGCGCAGGTCTGCGGTCCCGATGCGGATATCGAGCTGCCGCAGGCGGACCGTATGCTGGCGGAGACCGGCGGTTCCCTGCATCGGCTGGCATGGGACCCGTGGGCGGCGGGACTGGGCCTCAGCGTGGATATCGGCACCACCACCGTGGCCGCCTACCTGTGGGATCTGGACCGCCGCTGCCGTCTTGGCGTGGCAGCCCGCAAAAACCCGCAGGAGCGCTGGGGTGCGGACGTGGTATCCCGTCTGGACGCTGCGCTGGCGGGAGACGGAGAGGCACTGCGCGCCTGCATCACCGCGTGCATCGCGGAGCTGGCGGAGGAGCTGTGCCGTCAGGCGGGCCGCCCTGTGTCCGATATAGGCGGCGCGGTCCTCACCGGCAACACCGCCATGCTGTATCTGCTGCGGGGGCTGGATGTGCGGGATATCGCCCTGGCGCCGTTTCAGGCACGGCACCGCTTCGGAGAATATGTCTCCGCCGCAGAGCTGGGCCTGCGCTGGGGCGCAGACTGCCGGATCTATCTGCCGCCCTGTATTTCCGCCTATGTGGGCGCGGACGTCAGCTGCGGCCTGCTGGCCTGCGGCATTTTGCAGGCTGACGGCCCCGCCCTGTTGGCGGATGTGGGCACCAACGGCGAGATGGCCCTGCGCTCCGGCGATACCATTTACTGCTGCGCCACGGCGGCAGGCCCCGCCTTCGAGGGCGTGGGCATCTCCTGCGGCAGCGGCGCGGCAGCCGGCGCCATCGACGCGGTGACGGCGGAGGGCGGCGGCCTTCATGTCCATGTGATCGGCGGCGGTGAGGCCCGCAGCCTGTGCGGCTCCGGTCTTCTGGACGCGGTGGCCGCCCTGCGGCGGCTGGAGCTGGTGGAGGACAGCGGCTTCATGGAGGAGGAGCGTCTGCCTCTCAGCGGCGGCGTGTCCCTGCTGCGCCGTGACATTCGGGCGTTTCAGCTGGCCAAGAGCGCCGTCTGCGCCGGTGTGGACACGCTGCTCCGCGCCGCGGGCTGCACGGCGCCGCAGGTGCGGACCACATGGCTTGCCGGCGGCTTCGGCTGCAAGCTCTCGCCGGAGAGCGCCGGCGCAGTGGGTCTGCTGCCCTGCGGTCTGATCCCATCCGTCCGGCCCGCCGGCAACACGGCGGCCACGGGAGCGGCGCTGCTGCTGTGCTCCCGCCGGTTCGAGGCAGAGACGGCCGCTATCGTGTCCGCGTCCCGTGTGGTGGAGCTGGCCGCGGATCCGGTCTTTCAGCAGCGCTTTGTGGAGGATATGATCCTGGCGGAGGTGACAGCATGACGGAGCTGCTGACGCTGGCCCGCGATGCGGGCTTTGAGGAAACAGCGCCGCTGCAGGCGGCGCAGCTGGTGTTCCGGCCGGAGGTGCGGGATATGTGCCGCGCCGACCGGTGCAGCAGCTACGGAAGGAACTGGTGCTGCCCGCCGGCCTGTCCCTCGCTGGAGGAGATGACCGAAAGGATGCGGGACTACGGCCAGGGCGTGCTGGTGGAGACGGTGGGCACGATGGCCGATGATTTCGACTATGAGGCCATGCTGGCGGCGGAGGCGCGGCACAAGGAGCGGTTCCGGCAGCTGACGCAGGCACTGTACGACCGGTACGGGCGGGAGGCCGTGCTGCCCATGGGGGCGGGCACCTGCCGCCGCTGCGCCAGCTGCACCTGTCCCGACGCGCCCTGCCGCTTTCCGGAAGAGCAGGTGGTGTCCATGGAGGCCTACGGCCTGCTGGTCAGTCAGGTGTGTCAGGACTGCGGCGCGGTCTACTACCACGGGCCCCGCACCATGACGTATGTGAGCTGTGTTTTTCTGCGTCGGGGCGCAGGGGGCGGAAATGCGTGAGGAGGAGCCGGATCACACCCTTTTGCAGCCCTTCATGGGCCTGCGGATCGCGGCGCGGGCCGCCTCTCTGAAAGGGCTGAAGGCGCCTGCCCCTGAGGGGCAGGCGCCTTCAGCCCTTTATCGCAGCATGTTACAGGTATTCCCCCTCCACCGGCAGCCAGCGCTTGCCGGACAGGCGGATGAGATACAGGATGCCGCGGACGCACAGCTCCGTGCACATGGCCGCCCACACGCCCGGCAGGCCCCAGCGGGGCGCGGCCAGCGCCGCCAGCGGCAGCCGGAGGCCCCACATGGTGCCCAGATTGAAGAGCGTGGGGACCAGCGTGCTGCCGGCGCCCTGAAACACGCCGCCGGCCACGATGGCCGCACCGAACAGAGGCTCGGCAAACGCCTCGATCCGCAGGACCCTAGCGCCCAGTGCGATGACGTCAGGGTCGGGGGAGAGGATCGCCATCATCTGCGCCGCGAAAATGTACAGCAGCGCACCGGTGAAGACCATGCCGGCAATACCCAGCAGCACCGTGACCCAGCCCAGACGGCGGGCCAGCCGCTGCCGGCCGGCGCCGATGCTCTGGCCCACCAGCATGGCCGCCGCGCTCTGGATGCCGTAGGCCGGCATATAGCAAAGGCTCTCCGCCGTGATGGCGAAGGAGTGCGCGGCGATGGCCACGGTACCCAACGGCGCCACGATCGCCGTGGAGACGATCTGGGCGGTGGACAGCACCAGCTTCTCCGCCGCCACCGGTGAGGAGATCCTCACCACGGGCCGCAGCTGATCCTTGTCAAAGCGGAGGCGTTCCCCCTTCTGCAGCCGCAGGACAGGACTGCGGCGCAGCAGAAAGTACAGCAGATACAGCCCTACCGTCAGCTCGGCAAGGCCGGTGCCCAGCGCCGCGCCGGCAGCGCCCAGTCCGGCGCCCGGCAGCGCCAGCGTGCCCAGATGCAGCGTGCCGGTGGGAAAAATGAGCAGGGCGTTGAACACCACGTCCAGCCCGCACATGAGGACCATGCAGACGCTTGGCGTACGCATATTGCCGGTAGCTTGCAGCTGCCCCACCGTCACATTGTCCAGCTGGAGGGCAGGCAGGAACAGACTGTATACCAGGAAATAGGCGGAGGCATCCTGCCAGATCTCCCGCTCGGCCCGCAGCAGGGAGGGCAGCGGCGAGGACAGGGCTGCCGCCAGCGCGGCCATAACGGCGCTGAGCGCCAGCGACAGGATCAGCGCCTGCTTCATGATGTTGCGGGCCTCCGACAGGCGTCCGCCGCCCACGCGCTGGGCCGTCAGGACGTTGAAGCCCATGGCCGCAGCATAGGACAGGCCTCCGAACAGCCATGAGGTGGACGCTACCAGTCCCACCGCCGCCGACTGGACGGAGCCGAGACGGCCCACCATGGCGGCATCGATGTATTGCATGGCGATGGTGGCCAGCTGGGCCATAATGGCTGGCCAGCTGAGGCGCAGCGTCAGGCTGATCTGCTGGCGGGTGGGGATGTCCGCGCCGCTTCGCAGCAGCTCCAGATAATCCGTTTTCAAGGCAAGACCTCCAAAGGGTATTTTCCTTACTGTAACACGCGGCGGGAAAATTGGCAAGCCCGCACGGAGAGGGCGGGAAAAATGATCTGCACCGCCCATATCGGCGAGGGGACGCTGCTGAAAAAGCGAAACCGCCCTTTCGGGCGGTTTCGCTTTTTCGTGTCGTGGTGCACCACGTTTTCTTAACCCTTGGCGGCGCAAACCGTGGGATGCTATAATCAAAGAATAAGGGCAGTTGCTTTGTACGCTCTCCGAAGGCAGAGGAAAAGATGAGAGGAATACCCGATGGTTAGTTGACACTAACCATCGGCGGTGCTATACTTTGGAGCAGAAATGGGGAGTAATGATTTTCTAAGAAAATCATCCGAAAACGCTAAATTAAGCAAGAATAGCTTTGGGAGGGGTGCCGCAGCAATGCGGCTTTTCCAAGACGCGATAGTTAGCTGCATCTAACCGAAAGATGTGTGCGTATAGGTTAGATGTATCTAATGACTGGAGGGATGATAGCGATGCAGGAACACAAGAATTTCTGGGACAAAAATGCCGGTCGTTACGACTGCTTTATGCGAAAGGAGCGGGCGGCGTATGAGGAGATGTATGCGCTGATCCGGCCGATTGTGCGGCATAAAACAGTGCTGGAGCTTGCCACCGGCACGGGATTGATCGCAAAACACATCGTAAACGCGGCGGCGCACATCGAGGCGACGGACGCCTCTGCGGAGATGATCGCCCAGGCAAAGCGGGATAATCAATCTGCAAAGCTGCACTTTTCGGTGCAGGATATGTTCCGCCTGCCCTATGCGGAGGAGTCCTTCGACGTGGTGATCGTGTCCAACGCGCTGCACATTGTACCGCAGCCGGAGCAAGCCCTGCAAGAAATCAAGCGGGTGCTGAAGGATGACGGCGTGCTCATTGCGCCCACCTTTACCCATGCAGGAAACTCGTTTTCCGGCAAGGTCAAAGCCTTTTTCATGAAGCTGGCGGGCTTCCCTCTCCACAGCAGGTGGACGAGCGAGGAATACCTGCGCTTCCTAAGGCAG
Organism: uncultured Oscillospiraceae bacterium; assembly: GCA_934589835.1. Taxonomy (GTDB): domain Bacteria; phylum Bacillota; class Clostridia; order Oscillospirales; family Oscillospiraceae; genus Vescimonas. The sequence goes on from CAKTOK010000060.1 coordinate 6,241, forward strand.
AACGGTTGGTCCGTGCGGAAAAGCGCTGTTCTGAAGGCATCCTTCCCGCTGACCTATGCGGAATGTGTGAAATCGGAGGTGTGATAAGATGTCATTTTTTGAGAACACCAGAAAGCCTGTGGGGCTTGGCGGGAAAATCATGGTCGCCATGATGAACCTGGGGCACAGTCCTGTGGCACGGTGGGGACTTCGCTTTTTGGAGCTTACTCCGGACGCCAAGGTGCTGGACTGCGGCTGCGGCGGAGGGGCGAACATCAAGAGACTTCTGAAAAAATGCCCGGAGGGTATTGTCAAGGGCATTGACTATTCCCCCGTCAGTGTGGAGAAATCCAAAAAGGTCAACGAGGCCGCCATCGCGGAGGGCCGCTGCACCGTTCTGCAAGGCAGCGTGGCGGATATGATCTTCGCAGATGACTGGTTTGATGCGGTCACGGCCTTTGAGACCGTCTATTTCTGGCCCGATCTGCCGCAGTGCTTCCGGGAGGTTTACCGGGTGCTGAAGCCCGGCGG
>CAKTOK010000061.1 GCA_934589835.1 uncultured Oscillospiraceae bacterium
CGGAAGCCGGGTACGTTGATCTTACCGCGCATCTTCAGATACGCCTTGTTGACGGCGGCCTCGAACTCCTCGGCGCCCGTCTCGATGGTCAGAGCGACTCTGCTCTTGTCCAGTTTTTCACAGCTTTTCACAGTCATTTGTTAATTCCTCCGTTCCGCACCGGCCGGTTTTCGTACCAACACCAATGCATTATAGTATGATAACAGAAAGGAATGGGAATTTCCACTGTTTTTTCTCTTATTCGCAAATTTTTTTAGGGACGAAGTCCAGCCAGTCCCCTGCCACCAGCGAAAAGTCGGTGCCGTAGTGCATCCCCTCCATGGCCCGCCTGTGGCTGACGCCGTGAAGATGCCCGTAAAAGCACCGCTTCACGCCGTATCGCTGCAAAAGCCGCAGGATCTCCGGACACTCATAGCCCTGATACAGCGGCGGATAGTGGAGGAAGCACAGCTTCTCATGATCCCCCGCCGCCTGTAAGGATGTCTCCAGCCGCCCCGCCTCGCGGGCCAGCATCTTCCCGTTGTGGGTCCCCTCGCTGTCCAGCTCGTAGAACCAGCCCCGTGTGCCGCACAGCGCCTTGTCCCCGTAAAACAGGCAGTTGTTGTGCAGAATGGCAAGGGAGTCCAGCCCGTGCTGATCGAAAAACCGCTGCATCTTGGCGGCGGTGTTCCACCAGTAATCGTGATTGCCCTTCATCAGGATCTTCTTCCCGGGCAGGGCGTGGATGAACTGGAGGTCCGCCAGCGACTCCTCCAGACTCATGCCCCAGCTGAGATCGCCGCACAGCACGGTAACGTCGTCGTCGCGGAGCGGCGCAAAGCCCGCTCGGATCTTGTCCACATAGCCCTGCCACTTCTCCCCGAAGATGTCCATGGGCTTGTCGCTGTTCAGCGACAGATGCAGGTCCCCCATGGCATACAGCGCCATAGCGTCCCTCCTTTCTGCGGCCGCTCTTTTACAGCAGCCTGCGTAAATTATTCCAGAAAATGTCCTCCAGCAGCGCCTTGCCGTATCCCCGCTTCTCCAGCGCGCGGTACAGCTGCGGCACATCCTCCATGCCGCGCATTCCCGCCGCCAGCGTCCGGCTGCCGTCCAGATCGCCGCCGATGCACAGGGTCTTCTCCCCGCCCAGCGACAGAAAATGCTCCGCGTGGGCCACCAGCGCATCCATGGACGCCCCGCCCACAAAATCACGGTACAGATTAAGTCCCACCACGCCGCCGGTGTCGCGGACGGCGCGGAACATATCGTCCGTCAGGTTCCGCCGGTGGGGGCACAGCGCCCGGGCGTCGGAGTGGGACGCGACCATGGGCCGCTCCGTCATGCGGAACACATCCCAGAACCCCGGGTCCGACAGGTGGGACACATCGGCGTACACGCCCAGCCTCTCCAGCTCCCGCAAGAAGTCACGCCCCTGCGGCGAAAGGCCGCGGTCCGGATCATCGGCACAGCTGCCGCCCAGGACGTTGGCGTGGTTCCATACCATGTTCACCAGCCGCACGCCCCAGCCCGCCGCCGTCTGTAATTGTTCGATGCCGCAGTCCAGCAGATCCGCGCCCTCCACGCTGAGGAAGGCTGCGGTCTTTCCCGCCGCCACCGCCGCATCCGCCTCCGCGCCGCTGCGGCACAGCGCGATCCTTCCGCTGTTTTCCGCCAGCTGCGCCGTGAACCAGTCGTGCATCTGGCAGCATCGCCGCCACGCCGTTCCGTCCGGCAGCCGCTTCACATCGTCATACAGGGCGAAAAACTGGCCCCGCCGTGCAAACAGCGCGTCCCGCGTCAGGTCCACATGGCCCTCGTTCCGCAGAAGCCCGCTGCCCGTCTGAAGCGTGGGCGGCAGCCCCGCTCCATCGTCCCCGCCGGACGCCGCCATGCAGCGCCAGATGGTATCACAGTGCGCGTCGAAATAAGGAATCGCCATTCTGTCACTCCCCTATTCAAAGGCGTTCTCCAGATATTCTATGCGGATGTGCTTCGGATCGTCCGCATAGACCTCCGCCACATCGAAACGGGCCGGACAGTCCAGCTGTTTTTCACAGAGGTAGTGCAGTGCCGTTTGCCGCAGCCGCCGCTGCTTGGCGGGCGTCACAGCCTCCCGGGGCAGTCCCATGTCCGTGCTGGTGCGGGTCTTGACCTCCACGAAGCACAGGGTGTCCCCGTCCCACGCAATGAGGTCGATCTCCCCGAACCGGCAGCGATAGCTGTGGCCCGCCAGCCGGAGCCCCCGCTGCCGCAGATAGTCCGCCGCCAGCGCCTCGCCCCATGTGCCCTCGGCCCGCCCGCCGGACGGGCGGCCATTCGCGGCCTTTCCCGCCGCACCGGATCTGCCGCCGCTCACCGCTGCGCCTCCCATTTTTTCAGGAAGCTCCGGCGGTGCTCCGGACAGGGGCCGAACCGGTCCAGCAGCTCATAGTGCAGCGCCGTACCGTATCCCTTGTGCCTGGCAAACTGGTACTGGGGATATTCCCGGTCCAGTACCTCCGTCACATAGTGGTCGCGGCTGACCTTGGCCAGCACCGACGCCGCCGCGATGGACGCGGATCGCCCGTCGCCCCCCACGATGCAGCGGTGCGCCGCAGTGACCGCGGCACTCCGGCCTTTGTCACGGTTGCCATCGATCAACGCCAGCTCCGGCGTCACGGGCAGGCCGTCGATGGCCAGCTGCATGGCCTTCATGCGGGCGCTCAGAATGTCGGTGGCATCGATCTCCGATGCCTCCACCCGTGCAACGGACCAGGCGATGGCCCGCTCCTTTATCAGGGGAAACAGCTCCTCCCTTTTTTTCTCCGTCAGCCTTTTGGAGTCGTTCAGCTCCGGCAGGTCACAGTCCTCCGGCAGGATCACCGCCGCCGCGTATACCGGCCCCATCAGCGGGCCGGCGCCGGCCTCGTCCACGCCGCACACCGCCGTGAAGCCCTCTGCCGCCGCCTGACGCTCGTATATCCACAGGTCCGCCGTCTCTCTCATTCCGCCCCCGCTCCTCTCCTTTTATTTTCCGTACTCCTCCACGGTCTCCAGTGTAAAGCGTCCCAGCTTGCCGCCGCGGAATTCGTCCAGCAGAATGCGGGCCATGCGCTCGGTGTCTACCTGCGCGCCCCGCATGAGGAAGCCCCGCTTCCGACCCGCCTTTTCCAGCAGGTCGTAGCCGCTGTCGCCCTCCTCTGCCTCGATCTTATACCGCTCCGCCAGCACGCCGGCATAGTGGGCGGCCAGATAGTCCATCAGATAGCAGGCCAGCTCCTCGATGTCCAGCACGTCATCCTTGATAGCGCCTGTAAAGGCCAGTCGCTTGCCAACCTCAGTGTCATCGAACTTTGGCCACAAAATGCCGGGAGTATCCAGCAGCTCCAGTGCGGCGTCCACGGGGACCCACTGCTTGGAGCGGGTCACGCCCGGGCGGTCCTCCGCCCTGGCAGTCTTGCGCCTGGCCACCTTATTGATAAAGGTGGACTTGCCCACGTTGGGGATGCCCAGCACCATGACGCGGATCACCCGTCCCGTCTGGCCCTTTTCCGCGTAGGCCGCCAGCTTTTCCTTCAGCAGCTCCCGCACGGCGGCGGCAAATTTCTCCGTGCCCACGCCGCCCTTGGCATTGGCCTCCAGCACCGCAAAGCCTTGTGCCCGAAAGGCTGCCGCCCATTTCTTCGTCTGAGCGGGGTCCGCCTGATCCACCCGATTCAGCACGATCAGGCGGGGCTTTCCCGCCGTCAGTTCGTCCACGTCGGGGTTGCGGCTGGACTGGGGAATGCGGGCGTCCACGATCTCACAGACCGCGTCCATGTGGCCGATCTCGGCGGCGATCATCCGTTTGGTTTTTGTCATGTGGCCAGGGAACCAGCTGAGTCCCTCGATCTGCACGGCGCACACCTCCTATGGTAAATTTTCCCAATTTTCGTGCAACATCAGGAAGCATTTGTTCCGGTTTTCTTCCGGTTTTTTCCGGTTTTGCACTTCATCATGAATTTGATCCGGTATCACTCAGGTCTTCTTACAAAAGCGCGGGCGCAAGGCGGAGGTCCTCCACCGTTACGTCCACCCGCCCGTCGGCGGGGGCGGCCCCCGGGCGGCGGTAGTACACGGTCTTCAGGCCGTACCCCCGACCGCCGGCCATGTCGGAGGTCAGGGAGTCGCCGATGATGGCGGTCTCCGCCGGTGTGAAGGGCTGGGCGCGGCCCTCGTTGATCTCGCGGAAGACGGCGTCGAAAAACGCGGGAGAGGGCTTGGACGCGCCGATGCGCTCAGAGATGAAGAAGGCGTCGAAATCGTCCTTCATGCCGGCCAGCGCCAGACGGTGGAGCTGTTGGTCATAGGGGCCGTTGCTGGCCGCCGCCAGCGTATACCGGCCCCGCAGGCCGGCCAGCAGCTCCCGCGCGCCGTCCACGGGGATGGCGCTGTCGTAGATGGCGGCGCGGAAATACCGCTCGAACGTGGGACCGTCAAAGCGGATATCCAGCGCGGCGAAAACGATATTCCAGCGGATGCGTTCCAGCTCCGAAAATGTCAGGGTCCCCTGCTCGAGCTGCCGCCAGAGCTTGTTGTTCTCCCGATGGAATACCGCCTCCATATACGGCTCGTAGGGCCTCAGGCCAAAGTGGGCAAAGCCCTCCGCTATGGTCTGGCGGATATAGGCGTCAAAATCCAGCAGCGTATTGTCAATGTCGATCAGAACCAGTCTCATAGATGCCTCCTTTTGGGTTTCCTGCCGTCGCCCGGCAAAGGACTGCCCGCCCCTGCCGAGCAGCGTTACGTTCAGCATACCACATTGGGGGCGGCGATGCAATCCGCAGGGAAAAATTTCAAAAATCGGTATTTGAGAGGGGGTAAAAATACCCTCATTTTCCATATAGGGGTACATTGTGCACAATCAGCCCCTGTTTTTTCATTCAAAAATCTGGCAGAAAGAGGGGTTGCTTTGCCACGGCGGCGGTGCTATACTCTGCTCTTGCAGCCGCACGAAGCGCGTCGAACTGTTTTTGACGCGCTTCGGCGGAATTCTGAACGCCGACGCATTTTTTGACAGGTCACGCCACGCATCGCGTGGCGTATCCTATATGATTAAATTTGTAAGTGAGGAGGGATCAGGATGAAGCAGATCGAGATGACCCGAGGCTCCCTGTGGAAGAATATCCTGCTGTTCAGCCTGCCGCTGATGCTGACGCAGGTGCTGGAGGTGCTGTTCAACCTGAGCGATGTAGCCATCGCCGGCAAGTACGCCTACAACACCTATGTGGCGCTGGGCGCCGTGGGCTCCACCACCACGCTGGTATCCCTGTTCACGGGCCTCCTCATCGGCATGGGCGCAGGCGTCAACGTGGCCGTGGCCCGCTGGCTGGGCATCGGCGACGAGGAGAGTGTGGAGCACACCACCCACTCCTCCCTGCTGCTCTGTCTGGGCATGGGCATTGTGACATGCCTGATCTGCGTGTGCTTCGCCGAACCGATGCTGCGGCTGCTGAACACCAAGGAGGACTTCCTCCCGGGCGCCGTGCTGTATCTGCGGATCTACGCGCTGGGCCTGCCGGGTATGGGCATCTACAACTGCGGCAACGGCATCCTCAGCGCCACCGGCGACACCAAGCGGCCGCTGGTCTATCTGTCTGTGGCCGGCGTGCTGAATGTCATTTTGAATCTGGTGTTCGTCATCGGCTGCCGGATGTCCGCGGAGGGCGTGGCCATCGCCAGCGCCATCGCCCAGTGGGTGTCGGCCGGCCTGATCTTCGTCCATCTGCTGCGGCGGCGGGACGCCTGCCGGCTGGAGCTGCGGAAGCTGCGTATCCACAGGATGGCGGCCAAGCGCATCCTGATGATCGGCATCCCCTCCGGTATGCAGAACGCCATCTTTGCCGTGGCCAATCTGTTTGTGCAGGCGGGTCTGAACTCCTTTGACGAGATCACCGTCTCCGGCGCGGCGGCCGCCGCCAACGCCGACACCCTGATCTTCAACATGATGGCGGCGTTCTATACCGCCTGCGCCAGCTTTGTCAGCCGTAACTGGGGCGCGGGCCGGAAGGACCGCATCCTCAAGAGCTACTACATCAGTATGCTGTACGCCTTTCTGGCGGGCGCCATATTCGGCGGGCTGATGCTGCTGTTGGGGCGGCAGTTCCTGTACCTGTTCGCCAGCGAGGAGGCCGTCATCGACGCGGGCATGGACCGGCTGCGGATCATGGCCTTCTCCTACGGCTTCGGCGCGCTGATGGATGCCAGCATCGCCGCCTCCCGCGGGCTTGGAAAGAGCATCGCGCCCACAGTCATGGTCATTCTGGGGTCCTGCGTGTTCCGCGTGATCTGGATCTACACGGTGTTCGCCTTTTTCCACACGGTGCCGTCGCTGTATCTGCTGTATATCTTCTCGTGGGTCATCACAGGCATCGCGGAGTTCCTGTACTTCCGCGCCACCTACAAAAAGTGTCTGACCAGCACGCAGCTGTGGTGAAAAAAGAGCGTCTGTCTCAAGGACAGACGCTCTCAGCTTGTCAAAAAAGTCCGAACGGACTTTTTTGACAAGCTGCCTGCAAAATCGCAAAATAAAAAACCGTATTTTAT
>CAKTOK010000062.1 GCA_934589835.1 uncultured Oscillospiraceae bacterium
CGCCCCAATCCACCACGTTCTCCAGAACCACCAGAGAATCGTCGGTGTCGGCGGCGGCGTCATCCTTCTTGGTGTCATCAGTGTTGTTCTGGCTGCCGCAGGCCATCAGGCTCAGCGCCATCACCAGCGCCAGCAGCATTGCGAGTATCTTTTTCATGGGATGTACTTCCTTTCACATTCTTATGGTTCTATACCGGCGGACCGGAAGATAGACAGTCATTTGGGAGGGGTTCCTCCTGACAGTGGCTATCATACGCCGGAGGTGCATAAATGTCAAGAAGAAAATGAATAAAATTCCATCACAAAGGAAAGATTTGTGAAAAGAGTCAGATTTCAAAGGGGGAGAAAGGGGAGAAATAAGCAAAATAACAGAAAAACACGATGTATAATTGCATAAATATGTAAATATACAGGATGGCGGAAGAAAAAGGGCAGGCCGGCGCGCCGGTCTGCCCTTCGAAAAGGCGTATGAAGAAGTCTCGGGAAGCACTGCGGTCAGCCGCTGATGATGCGGCCGGCGTACAGATATGTACGGGCGTAGTAGCTCTCATGCAGGGAGCTGATGATAACGCCGCTGCTGGTGCTGGCATGAATGAACTGACCGCCGCCCAGATAGATCCCCACATGGCCGATGCCGCCGCCGCTGGTGTTGAAGAACACCAGATCGCCGGGGGCGCGCTCCGCCGTGGTAACGGGGGTGCAGAGGGCATACTGGCCGGTGGCGCCGTGGGGCAGAGAGATGCCGAACTGGGCGAACACCTTCATGGTGAAGCCGGAGCAGTCGATGCCCTTGTAGCTGGTGCCGCCGTAGCGGTAGGGGGTGCCCAGATAGGTGTAGCTGTGGGCAATGATGTCCTCGGCCAGCGTGCTGGTGGCGTAGGTGCCCTCGTAGTCGGCATAGTGGACCGGCTCGCAGTAGGCGGACAGCACATAGCCGGTGGCGGTGCCGTAGGACACCTGATACCAGTCGCCGTCCACGTCCAGCAGATGGGCGACCTTGCCGTTCCAGATGGTACGCAGGGCCTTGGCGTCCTCAGACGGGGCCTCGCGAAGGGTGATGTAGTTGTCGCAGACGGCCATGGCGCCGTCGTATTCCGCCAGAAAGTTCTGCTTTTGCAGCTCCTCCGTCTCGCGGATCAGGGCCTGCGCGGCCAGCTCCGTCAGGGTCAGGGAGGCGTCGCCGTCTGCCAGCACGCCGGATTCCTGCGCCAGACGCAGCCCGTCACCGGTCTGGAGCGCGGTAGCGCTGCCGGAGGCCACGCCGCTGGCGGCCAGCACCTCCACGGCGGTCTGGTATTCATAAGGTGTAACGGGCTCGGAGACAGTCTGCTCGTCGGCACCGGCCACGGCCACGCCGCCGGTCAGTGTGATGACGGCGGAGAGGCCCAGCGCCGCAATATGCTTGAGATACATGGGAATTACCTGCCGTTCCTGTCATAGATTCCAAGGGGGAGAGAACACCCCACGCGACCTATCATACCACAGCGCTTTCAAAAAAGCTACATAAAAATTACAAAATGATAACAAAATTTTCAGAATGGTAATAAAGAGGGCGAGGGGTTGCATAAAGCGCCCAGTATGCTGTATAATATGGGCAAAAAATGCGGAGGTACAGGGCGTGGAACCGTTGCAGTACGAGGAGAGAGGATATTTGAAGGAGCCGTTCCGGCTGTTCCATCTGGCGGATGGGCAGCACGAGCGTATCGAGTATCACTATCATACCTTTCATAAGATCATCATTCTGCTGGCGGGGCAGGCGGGCTATGCCATCGAGGGCGAGCGGTACGACCTGACGCCGGGGGATTTTGTGCTGGTGGGACGGGGCAGCATCCACCGGCCGGAGGTGGCGCGGGACGCCTTTTACGAGCGGATGATCCTGTACATCTCGCCGGCGTATCTGGCGTCGCTCAGCACGGCCGACTGCGATCTGGAGGAGTGCTTCCGGCAGGCCCAGACGGCCTTCCGCTATGTGTACCGGGACGAGGGCGGCAGCCGCGTGCGTCAGCTGTTTCAGGAGCTGGCGGAGACAGTGCGGCAGGGCGGCTACGGCGCGGCGCTGCTGGAGCGGGCGCAGTTTCTGGAGCTGATGGTGGAGGTGAACCGCGTGTGCCGCGGGGGGCATCAGGTGCAGGCGGCCGCCGGAGACAGCAAGGTGGTGGCGCTTTTGCAGTACCTGAGCCTGCATTTGACGGAGGAGCTGTCCATTGACCAGCTGGCGCAGCGGTTCTACATCAGCAAGTATCACATGATGCGGCGGTTCCGGCAGGAGACAGGCTACTCCATCCACGGGTATCTGACGGAGAAGCGGCTGCTGTTGGCCCAGCGCCTGCTGGCCCAGGGCACGCCGCCCTCGGAGGCGGGCCTGCAGGCGGGGTATCAGGATTACTCCACCTTTTCCCGCGCCTATAAGAAGCAATTCGGGCACGGACCGTCGGCAGATGTGACGAGACAGCACGATTTGCAATAAATTTGGCAAGAAATGCGATTTACATTGATAAAAATGCCCGTATAATGGAGAACAGTAAATCCCTGTCAGGTCATTTTAGGAGGAGAGCTATGAAGAAATTCCTGAAGAACTACTGGTTTATCCTGTGTATGCTGACCGGTATCGTGGGCGGCTGCCTGGTGGGCGCGCTGGCCCCGTCGTTCGGCAGCAAGATCGAATTTTTGGGCACGCTGTTCATCAACATGATGTTCTGCGTGGTGGTGCCGATGGTGTTCTGCTCCATCTCCTCCGCCATTGCCAACATGAAGAGCGTGAAGCGTGCCGGTAAGATCATGGGCGTGACCATCGTGACGTTCCTGACCACCGCCGCCATCGCCGGTGTGCTGATGTACATTGTGTGCCGCATCTTCCCGCTGGTGGACGGCCACTACAACATGGTGGAGGGCGAGGTCGGCGAGGTGCTGGGCTTCGGCGACATGATCGTGAACTTCTTTACGAAGCCGGACTTCGCGGAGCTGCTGAGCCGCCGGGCCATCCTGCCCCTGATCGTGGCGGCGGTGCTGTTTGGCTTCGGCGTCCAGATGAGCGGCGGGCCGGAGACCAGGACCGCCAAGCTGCTGGAGGACATCACGGAGTGCATCATGAAGACCGTGAAGCTCATCACCTACTACGCGCCCATCGGCTTTTTCGGCTTCTTCGCCAATCTGGTAGCGGTGTACGGCCCCGAGCTGGTGAAGGACTACGGCCGTACCCTCATCATCTACTACATCATGAGCTTTGTGTATATGCTTATCTCCTTCCCGCTCTATGCCCGCTTCGGCGGCGGCAAGGGCGCCGCAAGGGTCATGTTCTCCAAGCTGTTCCGGCCGGCGGCGGTGTCCTTCGGCACCTGCTCGTCCGTGGCCACCATCCCCACCAACATGGAGGTGGCGGAGGAGACGGGCGTCAGCAAGGACGTCAGCGACATCGTGCTGCCGCTGGGCGCCACCATGCACATGGACGGCTCGGCCATGGCGGCCATCGTCAAGGTGGCCTTCCTGTTCGGCGTGTTCGGGCTGGACTTCTCCACGGATAAGGCCATTCTGGCCATCATCGTGGCGGTGTTCTCCTCTGTGGCCATGAGCGGCATCCCGGGCGGCGGCGGCACCGGAGAGCTGGTGGTGTGCACCATCTTCTTCCCCGATCAGCTGGCCATCGCCTATCCCGTGGCACTGGCCATCGGCAATCTGGTGGATCCCCCTGCCACCATGGTCAACGCGGCCGGCGACTATGTGGTGTCCTTCATCGTGTCCCGCTATGTGGACGGCAAGGACTGGCTGCAGAAGAAGCTGGCGGAGAAAAAGGACTGAACGGAACTCCTCACATACCGTGCAAAGGAGAGCGGCGGGCGCGCATCGCCCGCCGCTCTCCTTTTGCCGCAAAAAGAATGAGGCGGAAAACGAGGCGGCAGAGGAGCTATTTGGCGGACAAAAAATATTTTGCGGCGGGAGTTTACTTTCACGGACTAAAATGGTACAATAGCAAAGAGGTCCGGAACGACCACAGAAAAGAGGAGAATGAGACATGGTAAGAGCAGCCAAGTCCAAAATTGCAAAAAAGGAAAAGAGCGACCGTCTGTATCAGGCCATCCTGACGCTGGAGACAGAGGAGGAGTGCTACAACTTCTTTCAGGATCTGTGCACCATTTCCGAGCTGCGTAGCATGGAGCAGCGCTATGAGGTGGCGACGCTTCTGAACGACGGTATGATCTACAATGATATTCTGGAGAAGACCGGCGCATCCAGCGCCACCATCAGCCGCGTCAACCGGTCGCTGATCTACGGCAACGGCGGGTATGAGAGCGTGCTGGAGAAGATGAAGGAGAAAGAAGAAAAATGAGCTGCTACGAGGCGCTGGCCGCGTCCTACGATGCGCTGACGGAGGACGTGGGCTACGAAAAGCGGGCGGATTTTCTGGAAAAGCTGTTCCGCCGCAGCCGCATCCCCGTGAGGGTGGTGCTGGATCTGGCCTGCGGCACCGGCACCATGACGTGGCTGCTGACGGGCCGCGGCTATGAGCTGATCGGCGTGGACGGCTCTGAAGAGATGCTGGCGGCAGCCATGAGCAAGAGCGGGTCGGTACAGGGCGTACCGCCCATCTTTTTGCATCAGTCCATGCCGAGGCTGGATCTGTACGGCACGGTGGACGCCGCCGTATGCTGCCTGGACAGTCTGAACTATCTGACCGATCCGGAGGAGGTGCGGCGGACGTTCCGGCGGCTGCACCTGTTTATCGCGCCGGGCGGCGTGCTGGTGTTCGATGTGAACACCGCGGCCAAGCTGGCGGCGCTGGACGGGCAGGTGTTTCTGGACGAGACGGCGGACACCTACTGCGTGTGGCGCACCGAGTATCACCGCGGACTGTGTACCTACTACATGGATCTGTTCCAGCGGCGGACGGACGGCGCGTGGCAGCGGCGGGAGGAGCTGCACCGGCAGCGGGCCTACACTGTGGAGGAGCTGACGGCGTGGCTGACGGAGGCGGGCTTCGGCGATATCCGCGTGTATGGCGACAGGAAGCTGCGGCGGCCAACGGAGAAGGAGCAGCGGGTGTATGTCTGCTGCGTGCGAGAATAAGCAAAAGAGGTTGACATAATATGGAAGATATGATCGTGCGGGCCATCTCCAGCGATGGCATGGTGCAGGCGGCGGCGATTTCCAGTCGGAACCTGACGGAGCGGGCGCGGCAGATCCACAAGACGCTGCCGGTGGCCACGGCGGCGCTGGGCCGGACGCTGGCAGGCGCGTCCATGATGGGCAGCGCCCTGAAGGGACAGGGCGCCAGCCTGACCTTGCAGATCAAGGGCGGCGGGCCGCTGGGCACGGTGCTGGCAGTGTCGGACCACGAGGGCAACGTGCGGGGCTATGTGACCAATCCTCAGACAGAGCTGCCCCTGCGGCCGGACGGCAAGCTGGACGTGGGCGGCGCCGTGGGCCATGAGGGCACGCTGACCGTCATCAAGGATCTGCACATGAAGGAGCCGTATGTGGGCACCGTTGACCTGCTGGGCGGCGAGATCGCCGAGGACATCGCCGGTTATTTCGTGGAGTCGGAGCAGATCCCCACGGCCTGCGGCCTGGGGGTGCTGGTGGACCGCGACCAGAGCGTCAAGGCCGCCGGCGGCTATCTCATCCAGCTGATGCCGGGGGCCACGGAGGACACCATTGTCAAGGTGGAGGGCGGCATCATGGCGGCAGGGCCGGTGTCGGCGCTGCTGGAGCGGGACCCCGATCCGGAAAAGCTGCTGCGTGCGGTCATGAGCGATTTTGAGCTGAAGATCCTGGAGACGCAGCCTGTGGCCTACAAGTGCTATTGCAGCCGCGAGCGGGTGGAGCGCGCCCTGATCTCTATGGGACACAAGGAGCTGGAGGACCTGCTGCGTGAGCAGGGAGGCTGCCGGCTGAGCTGCCAATTCTGCGATACGGTGTACGATTTCAGCGCCGATGATATCCGGCAGCTGCTGGCAGCGCTGTGAGAAAAAACCGGTTTTTGAAAAATTCTTGTTGACAGATTCGGATGGTTTTAGTATAATCACCTATGTCGTTTGAGAAAACGGCAGGTACGGGAGCATAGCTCAGCTGGTTAGAGCACCTGCCTTACAAGCAGGGGGTCACTGGTTCGAGTCCAGTTGTT
>CAKTOK010000063.1 GCA_934589835.1 uncultured Oscillospiraceae bacterium
CACTGAAGACTGCTATCAAGAAGTTCGAGGCTGCTGCCGTTGAAGGCAATCGCACCGAGGCCGAGGGCACTTACAAAGTCGCAGTCAAGGCGATCGATAAGGCTGCCGCCAAGGGTCTGCTGCACAAGAACAATGCGGCCCACAAGAAGAGCGCGCTGACGCTGAAGCTGAATAAGATCGGTTAACGACCAGACTCAACGGGTATCCGAAAGGATGCCCGTTTTGCTTTGTTTGCGCCAGAACGCGAGCCAACGAAAAGGCCTCCCGCAGCAACGCTGCGGGAGGCCTTTGACTCATTCGTTTACTTCTTCCTCTTCTTGGCGCCTATGACGATCATGACCACCAGGATCACCACCGCGGCGACCACCATGCCGATCCAAAGACCCATGTTACTGGTGTCGCCGGTGAGCGGGCTGGCCCAGGCCGCCGTCAGGCTCATGGCCGCGCAGCAGATCAGTGTCAGCAGGCAGAACAGCTTTTTCATCATTTTCACCTCATTCCGTTCAGCTTCTGCGGTCATTATACCATACTTTCCTGTGTTTGCAAGGGGCATCACAGATAGTTCAGCGGGTTCAGGAACGTGCCGTTGAGCTGAATGCGGAAATCGCAGTGGTTGCCGCTGGAAATGCCGGTGGAGCCCATGCGGGCGATCTGCTGGCCCTTGTGGACGTGCTGGCCCACGGACACCAGCAGCGAGCTGTTGTGACCGTAATAGGTGATAAAGCCATTGCCGTGGTCGATCTTCACCAGATAGCCATAGCCGCCCAGCCAGCCGGAATAAATGACCGTGCCGCCGTCGGAGGCGTAGATGGGGGTGCCGTAGCTGTTGGCGATGTCGATGGCCTCGTGATAGGTGCTGGCGCCGCGGATACCGGTGTTGCGGCCGCCAAAATAGGAGGTGATGACGCCGCTGCACGGCCAGCCGAAGCTGCCTGTGGGATACCAGGAGGGGCGCTCCTTGGTGCCGCGGAGCTGCTGCTCCGTCACGGGCTGGGACAGCGTGACGCTGGCCACGATCTGGCGCTCCGTTTCGGTGCCGTTGATATAGGTGACGTTGGCGGTGACATCCGCCTTGCCGTACACGCCGGCGGAGATGACCTTGTACTCGCCCTGATACATGGAGCCATCGTCGGTGTAGGCCACGGGATAGGGCACGTCCTGCACATAGCGCTGCCGCTCCACGTTCACCACGGTCAGGTACGGTACGGCGTTGCTGATGGTCAGCACATCGCCCACCCGCAGGATCTTCGGGTCATAGCCGGGGTTCAGCTTCATCAGCGCATCCACCGACAAGCCGTACTCGTCGGCGATGCTGTAATAGCTGTCGCCGCTCTTGACGGTGTAGGTGACCTCGCCCTCCTTCGTCTCGTTGAGGATCTCGGCGATGTAGCCCAGATTCATGACGTAGGAGGCGTCCACATACTCCTGCCGGATCTCCACATCCTCCACGAAGTAGGCGTCTACCGTGTCCTCCGTCTGGTAGCCCAGCTTCAGCTGGGTCAGAATGTCATCCAGCGCGCCGGGGAATGTGGTGGCCACCACCTTTTCTCCGTCTACATACAGGACGTTGGCGTACTCCACCAGACCGATCTCCTCCGTCAGCTCCTGACGGAGACTCTCCTCACTGGTGATCTCCTTGCGGAGATAAACGCCCGTTTCCGTCTCCAGCAGGGACTGATCCAGCTGATAGCTGCTGTCGTGCAGGGTCTCACGGGTGATGCCCTCCACCTCCGCTACCGCCAGCTCCACCGCGTGCTGGGAGGAGACGACGCCCAGATCCGTGCCATCGTAGACGGCGCGGGCGCCGATGGTGTACAGGGACAGGATCGTGGCTGCCGCGGCGATGGCCATGGCGCCGGCCAGAAAAGCCACGGGATGGAGCTTCATCTGCTCAAAATGACTGCGCCGGCGGTCACCGGCGCGAATGAGCCGCTTGCGGCGGCGGGAGATCCGTTCGCGAAGGTTGGCGCCCAGACGGGGCAGACTGTTCCAGAAGAACAGAAACAGCTGGGCCGCGGAGTGCTCGGACTCGGGAAAGCTGCTGTGGCGGTTCTCGTCCACCAGATGGCGGGCGCTGCCCCGTACCCGGCCCAGCCAGGCGAAGAAGCGCTTGACGCCTGCCTGCAGGTTCAGGGTGAACAGATCGGGATGCTCCTCCTGATACTGCCGCCAGCTTTTCAGATTGTCGATCCACAGCTGCCACAGGGTGGAGAGCGTCATAGGCTCACGGTTGGGGTCGTGTACGGTATTCTTTTGTTCCTTTTTCGCTTCCAGTTGCTCTTTCATGTTGGGTCTCACCTAAAAGTTACAAAATCGTTACAAACGGTATCATACCTTGTTTCCGGTGCTGCGTCAAGAAAAAAATTGTAAACAATGGCGATTCAGGGCAGGAAAAAGGTGGGAAGCGCCTCAAAGGGGCGCTTCCCACCAACAAAAGCGGTCAATATTTTTCGTCCAACAGTGCGATGAGGGCGGCGATGGCGTCCTCGCGGCAGTCCGGCAGCACATGGACATTGGGCAGCGCCCGCACGGACGGCAGGGCGTTGGCCGGCGCAAAGGCCATGCCTGCCCAGATCAGCATGGAGGCATCGTTGGCGTGGTCGCCGACGCAGGCCACGTTGGCCTGAGGGATATCCAGCAGCTCCGCCAGACGGCGGACCATGCCGCCCTTGTTGGCGCCCTGAGCCGTCAGCTCCACCAGCGAATCGCTGCTGGTGACGATCTCATAGTCGCCGTACCAAGGCTGGCGCCGGAAATAGGCCAGCAGCTCCGCCTGATGCGCCGGCTCTGTGGAAAACAGGGCCTTGCTGATGGGGGACGGCACCTGCGCCATGCTGTCCACGAACACCGTGGGCGAATGGGTCACATGGAGGTGCCGCTGGGTCACGGCGTTGGGCTGCAGGGCGTGGATGTCATTGTTGTCGTGGTACAGCTCTACCGCCGCAAAGGGCAGGTCGCGGATGACCTGTCCGATATGGTCCCGGGCTGTCTCCGGCAGGAACGCCTCGCACAGGTATTTTCCGATGGAGAAGTCATAGATGGCGGCGCCGTTGAACAGCACGGTGGGGCCGTTCATGGGCACGCCGTCAGCCACCGCCTCAAAGGCGGGCTTGGCGCGGCCTGTGGCCACGGAGAAAATGCCGCCCTCGGCCATAAAGTAGCGGATGGCCCGCTGGTTGGCGTTGGAGACCGGCGGCATGGGACGGCCGAGCCGCAGCGCCTCCTCCGTATAGGCAAGGGTGTTGTCATAGTCGCTGGCCAGCAGCAGACCGGTGAATTTTCCCATGGTGCGTCACGCCTCCGTTCCGGCGTTGGGCTTGCCGCCGCGGCGGCGTCCGCCTCGATGGCGGGGGCGCTTTTTCTGCTCGCCGCCTGCGGCGGGCTGCTCCGCCTGCGGCTTGGGGGGGCGGGGTGCGGCAGGCGCGCTGGCGCCCGCTCCGCCGTTTCCGCGATACCCTCTGCGGCGGCCTCCGCCCTGACGGGCGGGCTGCCTGTCGCCGGAGGGCTTGTCCGCCGGCTTGTCCGGCTGCTCCGGCTTGGCCGGCCTCTCGCTGCGCTTCTCCGGCGCGCCCTCGCCCTTCCGGCTGCTGCGGCCGCCTCTGCGGCGGCGGGGCTTCTCACTGCCGTCCTCGCCGCGGGTGGGAGCGGGCGAGGGCGTGAAGTCGCTGATGAAGCTGATGGGGGGCATTGCCTCCTCTGTCTCCGGCTCCACATAGCGCTGGGGCCGCTGGTCGGGGATGGCGATGCCGTCGCGGCTGCCCTTGCCGTTTCGCAGGACGCACACCTCGCAGTTGTGGTAGCAGCGGGCGTTTTCCGGCCGGTCGTCCAGCCGCACGTTTACCGTCTCCTTCAGCAGGTTTACGTCGCTGACGTTGCCGGGGCCGTCCGGCGTCAGCACGAAGGAATCGTTTTTCGGCATCCGCTTGATGGCGTCCTCATAGGCGTCCTGCTCATATTTCAGGCAGCACATCAGGCGGCCGCAGGTGCCGGAGATCTTGGCGGGGTTCAGGGACAGGTTCTGGGTCTTGGCCATCTTGATGGACACGGGCAGGAACTCGTCCATAAACTGGGCGCAGCAGAAGGGACGGCCGCAGATACCCAGTCCGCCCAGCATCTTGGCCTCGTCGCGGACGCCGATCTGCCGCAGCTCGATACGGGCGCGGAACACGCCGGCCAGATCCTTCACCAGCTCGCGGAAATCCACGCGGCCGTCGGCCGTGAAGAAGAACAGGATCTTGGAGCCATCGAAGCTGCACTCCACCCGCACCAGCTTCATCTCCAGCTTGTGCTGAACGATCTTCTTCTGGCAGATGTCGAAGGCCTCCTTCTCCCGGCTCCGGTTGTAGGCGGCGGTGTGATGGTCGTTGTCGGTGGCGATCCGCAGCACCGCCCGCAGCGGCGGCACCACCTGCTCGTCGGGCACCGGATGGTTGCCCTCGCAGCACTGGGCAAATTCCGGCCCCTGCGCCGTCTCTACGATGATGTCCTGACCGGCCTCCACCGTCAGGCCCTTCGGGTCAAAGTAATAGGTTTTGCAGCCGCTGCGAAAGCGGACGGAAACCACAGTCGTCATAAAAGCTCCTCCCATTCCACGGCGAGAGCGCCAAGAACATGGCCCGCGCCTACATTATATTCACATTCGCCGCTGTACTTTTCCAGCAGCGCCGTCAGCTTTTGGAGCTGGCGGCGGGTCAAGCCGCAGGCCAGCGCCTGCGCCGTCTCGCCGCAGGCGGGATCCGGCGTCTGCTTGCCCATTTGCAGCAGCAGCGCCTCCGCCGCGGCGCACCACGCGCCCCGCAGCACGTCCAGCAGCTCCTCCCGCTTGATGCGGCGGTTCTCCAGAGACACCAGACAGGACGTGACCGGCAGCAGCTTCCCTCCGGCAAAGGCGCGGCACAGCTGCTCCGCCTCCGGCGGCAGGGCGTCCGGCGGCAGGTCCTGGCTTTTCAGCAGCACGCAGCGGGAGCGCACCGTCTCCAGCAGGGCGGCGGGACTGTCGGTGCAGAAGAGGAACGCGGCGTAGGGCGGGCCCTCCTCCACGATCTTCAGCAGCACGTTCTGGTCCCGCTCGTTGAGCTGGCGGCTGTCGGCGATGATATAGACCTTGCGCGCCGCCTCGTTGGGGCGGATATAAGCATCCTGCCGCAGGGCGCGGACGGCGTCCACCGTCAGCTCGCGGTGCTCGGTGTCGCGGACCACGGTGACGTCGGGATGGATGCCCTCCAGCACCTTCCGACAGTGGCGGCACCGCAGGCACGGCTTGTCCGCGCCCTCGCAGACATGGGCGGCGGCGATGAAGCGGGCCGCGTCCGTCAGGTCGCCGCTGCCGGAGAGCACGATGGCGTGGCTCAGCCGGCCCTGCTCCGCCGCACGGCGGACCGTGCGGGCCAATGTGCTGTTTTCCGGCAGAAGCTGGGCCATGGCGCTCCCCTTTCTCTGGCAGGGCCTAACGCCCCACTTTCCTAATGCACCAGTATAACACAGAAAAAGCGCCGCAGGCAAGTTTTATTCTCCGGTTCCGGGGGGAAAATGTTTCCGGTATCCCGCTTTCTCGGCAAGCGCAGAAACAAATTGCAAAAAAACAGAAAAATTTGGGAATAGTCTTGCTTTTGGCGGAAAATATGACTATAATAAATTGTTCTCATCGTTTGGTACAACTATATTGATAGATGGAGGAACTACCATGAGCAAGAAGTATTGTTATTTGTTCACCGAGGGCAACGCGAAGATGCGTGAGCTGCTGGGCGGCAAGGGCGCCAATCTGGCCGAGATGACCAACATCGGCCTGCCCGTTCCCCAGGGCTTTACCATCACCACCGAGGCCTGCACCCAGTATTATGAGGACGGCCGCCAGATCAATGACGAGATCATGGCCGAGATCATGGCGTATATCGAGAAGATGGAGCAGATCACCGGCAAGAAGTTCGGCGATCACGAGAATCCCCTGCTGGTCTCCGTCCGCTCCGGCGCCCGCGCCTCCATGCCCGGTATGATGGACACCATCCTGAATCTGGGCCTGAACGAGGACGTGGTGGACGTCATCGCCAAGAAGTCCAACAACCCCCGCTGGGCGTGGGACTGCTACCGCCGCTTTATCCAGATGTATTCCGACGTGGT
>CAKTOK010000064.1 GCA_934589835.1 uncultured Oscillospiraceae bacterium
ATGGCCCGTTGGTCAAGTGGTTAAGACAGAGGCCTCTCACGCCTTTAACATCGGTTCGAATCCGGTACGGGTCACCAAAACAAAGGGACACACAATGTGTGTCCCTTTGTTTTGGTGACCGGCCTTTTGCCGGAGGAGTCCGCGCCCCGATCCGCCTGCCTGCCGCTGCGGCAGGCCATTACTGCATTCAGGAGTTTTTTATGTCCGAGAGTATCCGTTTATCCGACCACTTCACCTACGCAAAGCTGCTGCGCTTCACGCTGCCGTCCATCGCCATGATGGTCTTCACGTCCATCTACGGCGTGGTGGACGGTCTGTTCGTATCCAACTTCGTGGGCAAAACGGCCTTCGCCTCGGTGAATCTGGTGATGCCGTTCATCATGATCCTGGGCGGTGTGGGCTTTATGCTCGGCACCGGCGGCACGGCGCTGGCCTCCAAGCTTCTGGGCGAGGGGGATCACGAAGCGGCCAACCGGACGTTTTCCATGATGGTGCTGTTCACGCTGCTGCTGGGAGCGGCGCTGTCCGCCGCCGGCATCGTCTTCATGCGGCCCGTATCCCGTCTGTTGGGCGCCACCGACGCCATGCTGGCGGACTGTGTGCTGTACGGCCGCATCGTCACGGGCTTCACCTTCGCGTTCATGCTGCAAAACGTATTCCAGAGCTTTTTCATCGCGGCGGAGAAGCCCCAGCTGGGCCTGTGGGTGACGGTGGCCGCCGGTGTGACCAATATGGTGCTGGACGCCCTGTTCGTGGCGGTGTTCCGCTGGGGCGTGGCGGGTGCGGCCATCGCCACAGGGCTGAGCCAGTGCGTGGGCGGTATTCTGCCGCTGGTCTATTTCCTGCGGCCCAACGACAGCCTGCTGCGTCTGTCGCTCACACGCCTGGAGGCACGGCCCGTTCTGGCCGCCTGCGGCAACGGCTCGTCCGAGCTGATGAGCAACATCTCCTCGTCCGTGGTGAGTATGCTCTACAACTTTCAGCTCATGCGGCTGGCCGGTGAGGACGGCGTCTCCGCCTACGGCGTGCTGATGTATGTCCAATTCGTCTTCATCTCCCTGTATATCGGCTACTCCATCGGCTGTGCGCCGGTGATCAGCTACCACTACGGTGCACAGAACAGCGGTGAGCTGAAGAACCTGCTGTGCAAGAGCGCGCTGCTCATGGGCGGCGTGGGCGTGGCGCTGACGGCGCTGGCCATGGGACTGGCGGAGCCGCTGGCCCACCTGTTCGTGGGCTACGACGCCGCGCTGTTTGCCCTGACGGCCCATGCGTTCCGGCTGTTTGCCTGGTCGTTCCTGTTGGCGGGCTTCAACATTTTTGCCTCCAGCTTTTTTACTGCGCTGAACAACGGCGGCGTGTCCGCCGCCATCTCCTTCCTGCGGACGCTGGTGTTCCAGTCCGCCTCGGTGCTGATCCTGCCCATCTTCTTCGATGTGGACGGCATCTGGTGGGCCATCACCGTGGCGGAGGTCTTCGCGTTTTTGATCTCGCTGGCGTTCCTGCTCGCCAAGCGGCAGAAATATCACTATCTGTAAGGCTTGCTTCTCCTCCAGCATAGTGATATACTATGCATATCTCGAAGGGGGTCTTATCATGCTCGTCTCTACAAAGGGGCGCTACGCTCTGCGGGTCATGCTGGAGCTGGCCCAGCGCCCGTTCGACA
Source organism: uncultured Oscillospiraceae bacterium (assembly GCA_934589835.1). Classification (GTDB taxonomy): domain Bacteria; phylum Bacillota; class Clostridia; order Oscillospirales; family Oscillospiraceae; genus Vescimonas. The sequence continues at coordinate 1,667 of CAKTOK010000064.1, forward strand.
GCTATACGCCGCTGCCGGTCATCGCGGAGAGGCAAGCCGTCTCGGAAAAGTATCTGGAAAGCATCGTCGTGCTGCTGTCCCGCGCCGGACTGGTGGACGGCGTGCGCGGCAAGGGCGGCGGCTACCGGCTGACCCGCACGCCCGCCGAATACTCGGTGGGCGAGATCCTCCGGCTGACAGAGGGTTCGCTGGCGCCCGTCACCTGTCTGGAGGGGGCGGAGAACACCTGCCCTCGGGCGGGTCAGTGCCACACGCTGCCCATGTGGGAAAAGCTGGACAGTCTCATCAACGACTATCTGGACAGCGTGTCGCTGGACGATCTGCTGCGTCAAACCGACGGCGGCAGGCTGTAAACGGAAAAGGGGCCGTCCCCGCCTGCGGCGGGGACGGCCCCTTTCTGCTTAGAACACACCGTAGCCCTGCCCCTGCGTGATGATGTAGGACCACAGCACCGGCCCCACGGCGCCGGTGGCGCTGTATCCCAGCGAGCGCTGGACGGCACGGACGGCGCGGGCCGTAGCCTGCCCGTACACGCCGTCCACCGTGACGGTGGGGATGGCGCTGTCCTGCGCGGCCATCTGGTTCAGCCTCGTTTGCAGCAGCGCTACCTCCGGCCCCGTGTCCCCCAGCACCAGAAAGCGCCCGGGGTACACCTCCCGCGCGAACTCCTGATAGTCCGCCGGCAGCGTGTACAGCGTCTGCTCATACACATTTTGCAGGGCGTTCCAGGTGTTCCGCCCCACCACGCCGTCCACATTCAGGCCATAGCTGCTCTGGAAGGCGTATACCGCGTCCAGCATCGCCTGATCGAAGGTGTCGGTGATGGGGATGGGCGGCAGCTGGGGCAGGAAATACCCCAGAAAGGCCAGATAGAACCGGACCGTCTCCACATTCAGGCCCGTGTCCCCCAGCCGCAGCGCCTCGGGATACACCCGCTGGGCCTCGGAGATGGTCAGGCCCTCGCTGGTGATCTCCGACAGGCTCTTGACGCCGTTGTAGATCATCTTGATCTTGTACCAGGTGGACTTGCCCACCACACCGTCCGGCTCCAGATTGAAGATGCGCTGGAAGGCGCGGACGGCGTTTTCCGTCTCCTCGTCAAAGACGTTGGAGACCTCGGTGATGGGCGGAATGGCCGGATAGTTCCGGCGGATGCGGTTGAGCTGCTGCTGGATGGTACGCACATCCTCCCCCACGGTGCCGCGGGACAGCGGGCGGCCCGGATAGGACGGCGTACCGTCCCCCACCGGCGCGTTGGACACGATGTTGATGTTGTCGCCGAAGTAGTGCTGGAGGATCTCATAGGGCGTCAGACCCTGCTCCGCCAGATCCACGCTGCCCCACTGGGACAGGCCCTGACACTGGGTACGCACACCGTCGCAGAACTGGGCATACAGCGGCTCCACATTTCCCTGCCGCACGATATAGTTGTTGAAGATGTCATCCACCAGCCGATTGATGTTCTCAAAGGTGCTGCGCCCGGGCACGAACGCCTGATCGTAGCGGGTGGAGCTGGTGATGTCAAAGTCATAGCCGCGGCTGCGGTAATGCTCGGTGTAAAGGCGGTTCAGCGCCACGGAGATCTGGGCCAGGATGTTGGCCCGCAGAGCGTTTTCCGGCCAGGTGGGATAGATCTCGCTGCTGGCCACATTCTTGATGTAGGTCGTGAACGGTACTGTCATGTTCTCCGCCGCCTCATTGGGCGGGCCAAGATGAACCGTGATAGACTCCGGTACCACGGGAAACGGCATACTTCTCCCCCTCTCTGTCAGGCCGGCTCCAGCGACACCGCCAGCACCGTCTCGATCCGCGGGAACACCGTGACCGGCCGCCCGTCCACCGTGCTGTACTGCGGGTGCCGCACCGCCGCCTGGTAGATGGTGCCGCTGATGCCCGCCGTCTCCGCCGACTGGGACCAGCCGGCGGGCAGCGCCGGCAGGCGGATATCGTCCACGATACCGGACCGGTCCGTGACTCCCTCGTAAAACACCGCCCGCTGAGCGCCGAAGTCGCGGTAAAGCTCCACCCGCGCCCCCTCCACGGGGAACAGGCCCCGCCCCGTGGAGACCTGTACCCGCAGGGTGCCCCGCTCCGGATGGGCGTCCAGAAACCACTCCTGCGGCCCCTTCTGTGCGCGATTCTCCTCCATAATAGCATCATTCCTTTCCCTGTGTCGTCTCATCCTATGCATCGGCGCAGGCGGATGTGCAGAAGGAAGCGGCCGCCCGCCGGCAGCCGCTTCCCGTTTTTATATGGCTCAGAACGCCCAGCTTCCGTCGCGGAAGATGGGCACGGTTCGGCCGTCCTCGCACACGGCGTCGATACTCATGTCGCCGGAGCCGATCATAAAGTCCTCGTGGATCATGGAGTCGTTGACGCCCAGTGCGCGGCACTCCTCCAGCGTCTTCTCCTCAAAGCCGCGGATGGTGTCGGCAAAGCCCATGCCCAGTGCCAGATGGCACGCGGCGTTCTCATCAAACAGCGTGTTATAGAACAGCAGGCCGGACTGGCAGATGGGGGAATCATAGGGCACCAGCGCGCACTCGCCCAGATAGGCGCTGCCCTCGTCCATGGTGATGAGCTTGGTCAGCAGCTCGTTATTTTTGTCGGCGTGCCACTCCACGGCCTTGCCCTCGCGGAACCGGATCCAGAAGTCCTCGATGAGCTGGCCCTGATAGCTCAGGGGCTTGGTGGCGTAGACGATGCCCTCCGCCTTGCCGCGCATGGGGGAGATGAAGCACTCCTCCGTGGGGATATTGGGGTTAAAGACGATGCCCTGCAGGCTCTTTTCGCAGCCGCCGCAGAACTGGGCCTCGGGGCTCATGCCCACCTGAAAATCGGTGCCGTTGGCGCTCTTGTAGCGCAGCTCCCGGATGTGCAGGCCGTTGAGGTAGGTGCAGCGGTCGTGCATATCCTTGTTGTGGGCGTCCCAGTTGGCCACAGGGTCGCCCTCCAGCGCACGGCTGGTGGACAGGATGGCCTCCCACAGCTTCTCCACCGCCTGAGACTTCCGCAGGTTGGGGAACAGCTTCTTGGCCCACGCCTCGCCGGGTACGGCGGCGATGCACCACTGGTACTTGTTCTCGATCTGGTCGCGGTACTTCTTGATGACGGGATACTGGCGCTGGCGGCTCTTGGCCATCTTCTCCTGATTGATGCCGCGGAGGCCGTCCGGATCCTCGCTGAGCAGATAGATCCGGCAGGGGATGGTGTCCACATAGTGCTGCCAGCGGGCCTCCTCATAGTTGTCCAGTCTGGAGAGGGTGGTCAGCGTGCGGTAGCGGTAATGCAGCTTCTGCAGAGGCTGGTAGCTCCAGTCCACCACCACCTTCTTGGCCTTGCACTTGTAGCACTCCTCCACCAGCATCTTCACGAATTCCGGCTGATCCAGCTCGGCGGCGATAAAGACCTCCTGCCCGGGCTGCACATTGACGCCGCTGCGGGCAATGAGGCGGGCATATTCCCGCAAAATGCTCTTTTTCATAGGAAACTCCTTTCGTGTCTCTCTGTTGTGTACCATTGTACCACCTGCTGCCCGCTTTGAAAAGACATCCTGTGAAAAAAAGCCGCCGTTTCCCAAAATACCCCACGGCAAACCAGCCGCCGCAGAAAAGGGGAGAGCCTGCCGCTGGCAGGCTCTCTCCTTTTCTATTATGTCAACCACGAAAACTGCAGCACGTAGGCGTGCTCGGCGCCGATGCCGCCGTCCTGCTCTGTCAGCGGGATGACCGCCCCCTCCGTCAGCGTCGCCCGGATGCTGCCGTCGGCGCCATAGAGCTTATAGCTCACATCCGACGGCAGGGACAGCACCGAAAGCTCCGCAGATGACAGCAGCGTATAGACCGCCGGCTCACTGTCCTCCTGCGTTTCGTGAACGCAGGTAAGCTGCACCGCCAGCCCGTCGCCGCGGCGGAACACCTCCGTGGTCTTACCGCCGCTGCCCCGTTCCAGAAGCTCCTGCTGCCACAGCGGCTCAAAATCGCCGCCTGCCGCCGCGTAGTTCCTTACACACACCAGATCGTTGACCTGTATCGTCTCCAGCGCAGGGAATTCCTGCACCGTGCCGCCGAACCAGCGTCCGGCGATGCAGATCAGGTGGTACTCCGTACCGCCCGCCTGCTCCGTCCGCGTGTCCGTAACAAGGCCGGTCCACGGGCCGGTGATGGCCATGTCCATGGCAGCGGCCGATATATCCGTCTGCTGATCCTGAGAGACAT
>CAKTOK010000065.1 GCA_934589835.1 uncultured Oscillospiraceae bacterium
CGCGTGAACCTGAGCCACAAGGACGCCATGAAGGAGATCGCCGCCAAGGAAGCCGCCGGCGAGCCCATCAAGTAAATCACCGCATTGCAGAGGGACCGCCTGTGGGCGGTCCCTTTTCTCGCCGCGGCGCGATGTCGCGGAGCAAAGCAGAGCGGGGGAAAAAGTGCGCGAAAGCAGGGGAAAACGGGAGAAATCTGTGAGATTCCAGCGGAAAACCAGAAAAAGGGAAATACTGCGGCAATTATGGTAAATCTGGCATTTATGTGTACTTTTTCACCATATTCCGATTGACATAACGTATGTGGAAAACTCTGTGGAAACTGTGCAAAACCTTTTCCGGACAAGGCTTTTTCCAGTTGCCTGCCTGTTATTTTTTGTGTAAACCTGTAAACCTTTCAGGGAAAGACCTCTTTTTTGCCGAGGGGCCGCGCTTGTTGTCCGGCGAGGCTTGCATTGAAGGGGAAAATACGGTAAAATACAGAAAAACGAATGGCTCGGTGTATGCCGGAGGAATGATATGGCAAAGAAAAACGGATACGACAACGAAAGCATCTCCAGTCTGAAGGGCGCGGATCGGGTCCGGAAACGGCCCGGCGTTATTTTTGGCTCCGATGGGCTGGAGGGCTGCGAGCACGCGGTATTTGAGATCCTCTCCAACGCCATCGACGAGGCCCGCGGCGGCCACGGAAAGCTCATCACCGTTACCCGCTTTCTGGACCACTCGGTGCAGGTGGAGGACATGGGCCGCGGCTGCCCCGTGGATTGGAACGAGAAGGAGGGGCGCTATAACTGGGAGCTGGTGTTCTGCGAGCTGTACGCCGGCGGCAAGTACGACAACGAGAACAGCGAGAACTACGAGTTTTCGCTGGGTCTGAACGGCCTTGGCTCCTGCGCCACCCAGTACGCCTCCCGCTATATGGACGTCACGGTGTACCGCGAGGGGAAGGAGTACCGCCTCCACTTCGAGCGGGGTGAGATCGTGGGAAAGCTGGAGAGCACGGAGCTGACCACCAACAAGAAAAGGACCGGCACCACCATCCGCTGGCTGCCGGATCTGGAGGTGTTTACCGACATCGCCGTGCCGCTGGACTACTATCAGGACGTGATGAAGCGGCAGGCCGTGGTCAACGCCGGCGTTACGTTCCGCCTGCGCAACGAGACGGCCCCCGGCAAGTTTGACACCCAGGAGTTCCTGTATGAAAACGGCATCGCCGACTACATCCGGGAGCTGGCGGGGGACGACGCCCTGACGGAGCCGGTGTTCTGGGAGGCGGAGCGCCGGGGCCGCGACCGGGCGGACAAGCCGGAGTACAAGGTAAAGCTCAGCGTGGCGCTGTGCTTCTCCAACCGGACGGCGGTGTGCGAGTACTACCACAACTCCAGCTATCTGGAGCACGGCGGCAGCCCGGAGAAGGCCACCCGCTCGGCCATGGTGTCCGCCATCGACAAGTATCTGCGTGACAACAACAAATACACCAAGGGCGAGTCCAAGATCACGTTTCCGGACGTGCAGGACTGCCTCATTCTGGTGAGCAACAGCTTCTCCACCCAGACCAGCTACGAGAACCAGACGAAAAAGGCCATCACCAACAAGTTCGTGCAGGAGGCCATGACGGAGTTCCTCCGCAGCCGGATGGAGATCTACTTCATCGAGAACAAGGAGGCGGCGGAGAAGATCGCCGCCCAGGTGCTGGTGAACAAGCGCAGCCGGGAGACGGCGGAGCGCACCCGCATCAACCAGAAGAAAAAGCTCACCGAGAAGATCGACATCGCCAACCGGGTGCAGAAGTTCGTGGACTGCCGCACCAAGGACGTGGAGCGGCGTGAGATCTACATCGTGGAGGGCGACTCCGCTCTGGGCGCCTGTAAGCAGAGCCGCGACGCGGAGTTTCAGGGTCTGATGCCCGTCCGGGGCAAGATCTTGAACTGCCTGAAGGCGGACTACCCCCGTATTTTCAAAAGCGACGTCATCACCGACCTGATGAAGGTGCTGGGCTGCGGCGTGGAGGTCAGCGGCAAGGCGGTGAAGGATCTGAACCAGTTCGACCTTGCCAACCTGCGCTGGAGCAAGGTGGTCATCTGCACCGATGGCGATGTGGACGGCTTCCAGATCCGGACGCTGATCCTGACCATGCTGTACCGCCTGTGTCCCACCCTGATCCGGGAGGGCTACGTCTATATCGCGGAGACGCCGCTGTTCGAGATCACCTGCAAGGAAAAGGGCGGCGAAAAGACGTGGTTTGCCTACTCCGAGCGGGAGAAGGCGGACATTCTCAAGGAGCTGTCCGGGAAAAAGGTGAACATCCAGCGCTCCAAGGGACTGGGCGAGAACGACCCGGAGATGATGTGGCTCACCACCATGAATCCCGAGACACGGCGGCTCATCCGTGTGCTGCCGGAGGAGGCGGAGGAGACGGCGCGGGTCTTTGACCTGCTGCTGGGCGACAATCTGGCGGGGCGCAAGGACTATATCGCCGAGAATGGCTGCCGCTATCTGGATATGATCGACGTGAGCTGAGAAAGGAACCGCAATGGCAAAGAAGAAAACAGAAGAAAAGACCGTCCACCGGCCGGCCGATCCCAATGTGATGGGCCTGCGGGGCGCGGTGGTGGAGCAGCCCATCACCCGCACGCTGGACGAGAACTATATGCCCTACGCCATGTCGGTCATCGTCAGCCGCGCCATCCCGGAGATCGACGGCTTCAAGCCCTCCCACCGCAAGCTGCTGTACACCATGTACAAGATGGGGCTGCTCACCGGCAGCCGCACCAAGTCCGCCAACATCGTGGGCCAGACCATGCGCCTGAACCCCCACGGCGATCAGGCCATCTATGAGACCATGGTGCGTCTGGCCAAGGGCAACGAGTCCCTGCTGCATCCCTTCGTGGACAGCAAGGGCAACTTCGGCAAGGTGTACTCCCGGGATATGGCCTACGCCGCCAGCCGCTATACCGAGGCCAAGCTGGCGCCCATCTGCGCCGAGCTGTTCCGGGATCTGGACTGCGACGCCGTGGACTTTGTGGACAACTACGACAACACCATGAAGGAGCCGTCGCTGCTGCCCACCACCTACCCCAATGTGCTGGTGTCCGCCAATCAGGGCATCGCCGTGGGCATGGCCAGCCAGATCTGCGGCTTCAATCTGGGCGAGGTGTGCGACACCGCCATCGCCTGTCTGAAAAATCCCGACCATGACATCGCCTCCACCCTGCTGGCGCCGGACTTCCCCACCGGCGGGCAGATCATCTGCGACGGCGATGACCTGCGTACTATCTATGCCACGGGCCGCGGCGGCCTGAAGGTCCGCGCCCGCTACCGCTACGATAAGAAGGAAAACATCATCGAGGTCTACGAGATCCCCTATTCCACCACCGTTGAGGCCATTCTGGACAAGGTGGCGGAGCTGGTGAAGGCCGGTAAGGTCAAAGAGATCAGCGATATGCGGGACGAGACGGACCTCAGCGGTCTGAAGCTGGCCATCGACCTGAAGCGGGGCGTGGACCCCGATAAGCTGATGGCCAAGCTGTTTCGCCTGACGCCGCTGCAGGACACGGTAAGCTGCAACTTCAACATCCTCATCGCCGGTATGCCCCGGGTCATGGGGGTGGGGGAGATCCTGAACGAGTGGACGGCGTGGCGCACCGACTGCGTCAAGCGCAGGGTGTATTTCGTTCTCAACAGAAAAAAGGAAAAGCTGCACCTGCTGCAGGGCCTGAAGCGCATCCTGCTGGATATCGACAAGGCCATCCGGATCATCCGCGAGACGGAGGAGGAATCCGAGGTCATCCCCAACCTGATGATCGGCTTCGGCATCGATCAGGTGCAGGCGGAGTATGTGGCGGAGATCAAGCTCCGCAACATCAACAAGGAATATATCCTCAAGCGGGTGCAGGAGACGGCGGCGCTGGCCGACGAGATCGACGATCTGGAGGACACGCTGGCCAAGCCCAGCCGCATCCGCCGCATCATCGTGGACGAGCTGACGGAGGTGCGGCGGAAGTACGCCGTGCCTCGCCGCACGGAGATCGTGTACAGCCACGAGATCGAGGCGGAGCCGGAGGACGAGGCGCCGGAGGATTATCCCGTTCACCTGTTCCTGTCCCGCGAGGGCTATTTCAAGAAGATCACGCCCCAGTCCCTGCGGATGTCCGGTGAACAGAAGTACAAGGAGGGCGATGGCCCCCGCCAGTATTTTGAGGCCACCAACAACACGGAGCTGATGTTCTTTACCGACCGGCAGCAGGTCTATAAGACCCGCGCCAGCGAGTTCGGCGAGACGAAGGCCTCCCTGCTGGGCGACTATCTGCCCGCCAAGCTGGGCATGGACGCCGGCGAAAACGTGATCTTCCTGTGCCTGCCCGGCGATTACAGCGGCAGCCTGCTGTTCGCCTTCGAGAATGGCCGGGTGGCCCGCGTGGCCCTGAGCGCCTACGCCACCACCTCCAACCGCCGCAAGCTCACCGGCGCGTACTGCGACAAGTTCCCGCTGGTGCAGATCCTGCCGCTGACGGAGGACCGCGAGCTGGCGCTGCTGACCAACGAGCCCCGTGCCCTGCTGGTCCATACGGCGCTGCTGACGCCCAAGACCACCCGCGGCACCCAGGGCGTGCAGGTCATGAACATCAAGCCCAAGTACCGGCTGGAGCGGCTGGCCGAGGTGGCCGACACCGGCATCGCCAATCAGGCGCGCTACCGCACCCGCACCATCCCCGCCGCCGGTGCGCTGCTGCGTCCGGAGGACAGCGAGGAAAAACAGCTGGAGCTTCTGTAAAGGAGGGCCTATGAAAAAACGAGCGCTGCCGGTCCTGCTGGCCGCCCTGCTGTGCCTGACGGGCTGCAGCAGCTTTCTGGAGCGGGAGTGGTACGAGGTCAAGGATCACAGCTCCGCCTATTACGAGGGCAGTGAGCGCGGCGTCCTGCAGGCTGAGACGTATCAGGATCTGGTCAATGACATTCTCATTCTGGTGGGCAACCACACGGAGGAGGGCACCATCCGCCTGTACTATGCTCAGGAGGGGCTGGACGCCATGGAGGCGGCAGAGAAGGCCTGCCGCGAGGTGGAGCATGACACGCCCATGGGCGCCTACGCTGCGGCGTATCTGCAATACACGGTGGACGACACAGCCCGCAATTACAGCGAGATCGTAGTGACCATCGGCTACCGCCGCACCGAGCAGCAGCTGGCGAATATCGTCCACGCCACCAACATCTCAGCGCTGCAGGATATGCTGGCGGACGCGGCGGCACAGGGCGATGAGGAGCTGGTGGTGCAGTTCAGCAGCGTGGATGCCTCGGCATCGGACATTGAGCGGCTGGTCCACAGCGCGCAGCTCTCCGCCGGACGGCAGGGGTGGACTGTGACCTTCTACCCCGGCCGCGACAATATCGGCATCGTGGAAATCGGATTGGGCAGCTGACGCGGCGTATTTCAGGGAGAAAATTGGAAATGCGGGGTTGACAACGCGGCATTTATGCGCTATAATCGACCTTGCGTTTGCGGGCGTAGCTCATCTGGTAGAGCGCGACCTTGCCAAGGTCGAGGTAGCGAGTTCGAGCCTCGTC
>CAKTOK010000066.1 GCA_934589835.1 uncultured Oscillospiraceae bacterium
TTGTGGGTTTCTGCGATAGTCGTCAAATAGTAGTCAACGACCACGCATTTTTTCTCTGCCGTTCCCGCAAACGCAGGTGTGGCAAGGCTTTGCGCCATATCTCAACTGGAGACACCTGAAATGTCGGAGTCTAACGCTCTATCCAACTGAGCTACGGGCGCATACACAGTTTCTGCTGAAATCCAGCTTTGGTATTATACCAGCTCTTCCGGCGGATGTAAAGCTGTTTTCGAAAAAGTTTTTTCGGAAGAGATTGTTAAAAAAGTTGACAACTCGCTGTGATTGCTGTAAAATAGCTTCATCGTTTCTGGTGCCCTGCACCGTATTCTCTCCCAAAAGGAGGTTTTTCATATGAAAAAGCAGAAGATCTCCGATGCCGTGATCCATCGTCTCCCCCGCTATTACCGCTATCTGGACGATTTGTACAACAAGGGCGTTGTCCGCATCTCCTCCAATTCTCTGGGCACGAAGATGGACATTACCGCCTCCCAGATCCGTCAGGATCTCAGCTGCTTCGGCGAATTCGGCCAGCAGGGCTACGGCTACAACGTGGCAGAGCTGCGCGCCGAGATCGGCCACATTCTGGGCATCGACAGCGGCCATAAGCTCATTGTTATCGGCGTCGGTCACCTGGGCCACGCACTGCTGCAAAACTTTGATTTTGACAAGGTCGGCTTCCGCATCGACTCCGCCTTCGACGTGTCTCCCGCTCTGGTGGGCACCGAGATCCGCGGTGTCACCGTCCGCTCTATGGACGATCTGGAGGAGTACGTTGCCAACTACCACCCCGACGTGGCGGTGCTGACAGTCCCCCAGAGCGTGGCGCAGCCGCTGGCCGACCGGCTTATCGGTCTTGGTGTCCGCGGTTTCTGGAACTTCACCAATGTGGAGCTGTCCACGCAGGAGGCCGGCGTATTTTTCGAGGACATCCACTTTGTGGACACGCTGCTGACCCTGAGCTACCGCATCTCCCGTCCGTAACGGCACACTTTTCGGTGCTCGGCATACTATGGGAATGAGACCGGTGAGACGGTCAAATTTTCATAGGAGGTCACACCATGTGTAATCAGAATTCCTGCTTTGGCGGCGGCAGCTGCTGCTGGATCATCATCGCCATCATCCTGCTGTTCCTGTTCTGCGGAAACGGCAGCTGCGGCTGCGGCAGCAGCAGCGGCGGCAACGGCTGCGGCTGCGGCTGCTGACCTGCCTCCCCCGCCGTAAGGCGGGGGTTTTTTCCCACGAAAGGAGTACGAGCCATGGACCTTTCCGCGCTCCGCCGCGCCTATACCGGCCACACGCCCGACCTCATGGGCGCCCGCGGCGGCTCCGCCGTGCTGGTCCCGCTGGTGGAAGCGCCGGAGGGGACCTGCCTGCTGTACGAGGTACGCTCCGCTGCGGTACGCCAGCCCAACGAGGTCTGCTTCCCCGGCGGCAGGACCGAGGAGGGCGAAACGGCAATACAGTGCGCCCTCCGCGAGACGTGGGAGGAGTTAGCCATTCCGCCGGAAGCTGTGACGGTCATCGGGGAAATGGATTTTCTCCACATCCGCTCCAACTGCCTGCTCCGCCCCGTGCTGGCACAGGTTGCTCCAGCCGCGCTGGCATCCATGCGCCCCTGCGCCGCCGAGGTAGCCGGCACGTTTCTGGTGCCGCTGGCATGGCTCCGCGCCCATCCCCCCGCCGTCTATACCCGCCGCCAGCCGGTGGAATGGCCGGACTTCCCCTACGCGGACGCAGGCATTGACGCCGCCTATCCCTGGCGCTCCTGCCGGATAGAGGTACCGGTCTACCGCGGGCTGCCCCATCCGCTTTGGGGCCTGACGGCCCGCATTACCATGGACGTGATCGCCCATCTTTGAACGGCATACGCCGCAGGCCGCATCCCAATGGGGTGCGGCCTGCCTCTTTTTTATTCCTGTGCCGGCTGCGGCAGCCGGTAGGCCGCTGCATAAGCGCTGAGCCGGCGTTGGTACTCCGCGCCGCTGCTGCGGACATTGTGCAGCGTCTCGTGGAGATTCAGCTCGTGCTGGGCCGCATCGATGACGCAGCCGGCGATATTGGAGCAGTGGTCCGACGTGCGCTCCAGATCCGTCAGCAGATCGCACCACACGAAGCCCGCCTCGATGCTGCACGTCCCCTGCTGCATCCGCAGGATATGCCGCGTCCGCATCTGCTCCTTCAGGCCGTCCACCACCTGTTCCAGCGGCTCCACCTGCCGCGCCGCCGTCTCATCCTTCTCCCGGAAGGCCCGCAGGGCCAGCGTCAGTGTCTCTCGTACCGCGCCGGACAGCACCTCCAGCTCGCCGCGGGCCTCCGTGCTGAACGTCAGCCCCTTGGTTCGCAGCTCCTCCGCTGACTCCAGCACATTTACCGCGTGGTCGGAAATACGCTCAAAATCCCCGATGGTCTTCAGCAGCTCCGTGGCCTCCTCGCTCTCCGCCGCTCCCATCTGCCGCGTGCTGAGCTTGACCAGATAGGTTCCCAGCACATCCTCATAGTGGTCGCAGCGCTGCTCTCCCTGTCGGATGGCCGCCGCCAGCTCCGGCGTATAGGCGGAAAAGCTGCACAGCGCCTGCTCCAGCGCCTGCGCGGCGCAGTCTGCCATCTCCTCGGCCACGGCACGGCAACGCTCCAGTGCCAGCGGCGGCGTGGTCAGAAGGCGTTCATCCAGCTCCACAGGCCGCTCCGTCTGCTGCGCCGGATCGTCCGGCACCAGCCGGACCGCCAGCTTTTCCAGCAGCCCGCCGCAGGGCAGCAGCATGGCCGTACAGGTCACGTTGAACGCCGAATGGGCAATGGCAATGCCGTACATGGTGGCGCTCTGGTGCAGCAGCAGCGGGTCGAGCAGCGCCTTGACGATGCAGAACGCCGTCAGCAGCACCGCTACGCCGATGACGTTGAACATCAGATGCACCACGGCGGCCCGCTTCGCGTTCCTGCTGGTTCCCACGGAGGACAAAAGGGCGGTGACGCAGGTGCCGATATTCTGTCCCATGATGATGGGGATGGCGGCGGCATAGCTGACCTGTCCCGTCACCGCCAGCGCCTGCAAAATGCCTACGGAGGCGGAGCTGGACTGGATAATGCCGGTCAGCACAGCGCCCGCCAGCACGCCCAGGATCGGATTTTTGAAGGCCAGAAACAGCTGAGCAAAGGCGGGCACATCCCGCAGCCCCGCCACGGCGGCGCTCATGGTCTCCATGCCGAACATCAGCGTGGCAAAGCCCAGAAGGATGGTGCCGGTGTCCCTCTTTTTGCCGTTTTTGCCGTTCATGTAGAAGAAAATACCCAACAGGGCTAAAATCGGTGTGAAAGAGCTGGGCTTCAGCAGGCTTATCCACACATTTCCGCTGTCTATCCCCGCCAGACTCAGCAGCCACGCCGTCACGGTGGTGCCGACATTGGCCCCCATGATGACATTGATGGCCTGCCGCAGCGTCATCAGCCCGGAGTTGACGAAGCCCACCACCATCACCGTGGTGGCGGATGAGCTCTGGATCACCGCGGTAACGCACAGACCCGTCAGAAAACCGGTCATGACGCGGCCCGTCATCTGATCCAGCAGCGTCCGGAGCTTTCCGCCGGCGCGGCGCTCCAGCGCCTGCCCCATCAGGTCCATGCCGAACAGAAACAGGCACAGCCCGCCGACCATCGTCAGCACATCAAAAATACTCATCGCGCTCTCTCCTTGATTCTACACATTTTTGACCGATACCAGCATAACAGGCCATTGTCAAATCCAATGTATCTGTTTTGTAAAATCCATGTAAAATTTCGGCGGATGGATCAGTCCGCGCCGCCGTCAGGCGGCATGAAGGGCGGCACGGCAGGCACGCGGGCCGCACCCGCACGCACGCAAAGGAGGGCGGCACGCTGCGCGTGCCGCCCTCCGGCTATTGAAAATGGCAGGCCCCGCCCTTCAAGCAGCAGGGCCTGCCGCGCTGTCACAGAACGCCGAGATGCTCCAGCAGGATCTTGATGCCGATGAGGATCAGGATCACGCCGCCCACGAACTCGGCGCGCCTTTTATAGCGGGCGCCGAACAGATGGCCCACAAACACGCCGCCCACGGAGATGGCAAAGGTGGTGCAGCCGATAAGGGCCGCCGCCGCACCGATGGGGACGGACAGCTCCACCATGGAGAAGCTGACGCCCACGGCCAGCGCGTCGATGCTGGTGGCCACTGCCAGCATAAAAAGCTCCTTATGCCGCAGCTCCGCCGCCTCCGGCTCGTCCTCCTGTTCCTCCTTCGTCAGGCTCTCGCGGATCATGCCGCCGCCGATCCATGCCAGCAGGATACAGGCGATCCACGGGGCCATCTTCGTCACATGACCGGCAAACTGGGAGCCCAGCAGCCAGCCGGCCAGCGGCATGGCCGCCTGAAATGCCCCGAAATACAGGCCGATGAGCAGCGTCTGTTTTTTGTTCACCTTCGGCATGGCCAGGCCCTTACAGACAGCCGCCGCGAAGGCGTCCATGCTCAGGCCGATGCCCACCAGAAATATCTCCAGGAACGTCATAACCGCTCTCTCCTCATAAAATCACCGGCACGGGCCGGCAGATCTCCATGCTGTCCGGCGTCACACGGCAGCTGTACGCCGCCACCTGCACCCCCGCCGCCGCAGCCTGCCGCAGCGCCGCGCCGAAGGCGGGATGGGTCGCATCGTTGGGGGCAAAATCCGCGATGTCCGCCATCTGGATGACGAAAAACACCGTGGCCCGATGGCCCAGCGCCACCGCCCGCATCAGCTCGTGCAGGTGCCGGACGCCCCGCTCCGTAGGCGCATCGGGAAAGCGGGCGTGACCGTTCTCCTCCAGCGTCACGCCCTTGACCTCCACCAGATGCAGCCCCTGCGGCCCCTCGAGACAGAAGTCCAGCCGCGACTGGCCGAAGGGGAATTCCGGCCGCACCTGCCGCGCCGACGGGTCGAAGGTCCGCGCCCACTGGGCAAACGCGCGGTTGGGCGCCTGCGCGTCCATGTTGATGAGCCGCCCGCCCTTTTCCACGGCGATCAGGTCGTAGGCCGTCTTGCGCCGGGGGTTGGCCGCCTTCTCCAGATACACCGCGGCGTCCGGCGTCAGCAGCTCACGGCAGCGCCCTGTATTTTTCACATGGCACACCACCTCGCCGTCCGGCAGCGCCACATGGGCGATGAACCGGTTGGGCCGCGACAGGAACCGGCCCCGCACCACCTCGCCGTACCGCATGACCGTCCCTCCTCCCGTGATATGCGAAAAATGCCATCGATTGACAGGGGCGAGCTTGCCCTTGTCAATCGGTGGTAAGTATATCACAGATATACCGCAAATGGAAGCGGATCCCTCCATTTTTTGCCTCGCCGAAAAAAAACCTGACAAAATCCGCAAAAAACTCTTGCAAAAGGGAAGACTGTCTACTATAATGACCGTGTTAGCGAGATATGCACCTTTAGCTCAGTTGGTAGAGCACCTGACTCTTAATCAGGGTGTCCAGGGTTCGAGTCCCTGAAGGTG
>CAKTOK010000067.1 GCA_934589835.1 uncultured Oscillospiraceae bacterium
TTGGGGATCATCAGCAGCAGACCCTGAGACGCGGTGTAGGTGGTGGTCAGCGCACCTGCACCCAGAGAGCCGTGAACAGCGCCGGCCGCACCGGCCTCGGACTGCATCTCCACCACCTTGACCTTGGTGCCGAAGATGTTCTTCAGGCCGTTGGCGCTCCACTGGTCGACAAAGTCGGCCATGGGGCTGGACGGCGTGATGGGGTAGATGGCCGCTACCTCGGAAAACGCGTAGGAAACGTGCGCGGCGGCGTTATTGCCATCCATGGATTTCATTTTTCTTACCATAACGTGCCTCCTTAAATAATAAATGCTCTTTTCATAGGCGCCCCGCCCCCGCCGTCGCACCGCCGGAGACGGGACAAAATGCTTGCTGCGCGCAGCAAACGAAAGGCGTTTCCGCCCCATTCGTTCATATTGTTGATAGTATCACAAACAATTCGCCATGTAAACCCGATTTTTGTGATTTTCACTACTATGAAACTTTTTTAGCGCCATGCACAAAAATTCTCACGCCATACCCGTCAGAAAGCGTCGTTCCGCGCAAAAACTCTGCCGCTTTTTTGAAAAAACGCTGTTCACCCCATGCATTTTATGGTAAGATGAGGGTCGAACGACTTGTTTTTCGGAAAGGGGGAGAGCGCCCGTGGTGGTCACTGTGCGTTCCCTTGGCCTCACCGGCATCTGCGGCTACGAGGTTTCGGTGGAGTGCTTCCTCTCCGGCGGCCTGCCCGCCTTCGACATGGTGGGCCTGCCGGACGCGGCGGTAAAGGAATCCCGGGAGCGGGTCCGCGCCGCCGTCAAAAACTGCGGGGCCAGATTCCCCGTCAGCCGCATCACCGTCAATCTGGCGCCCGCCCGGGTCCGCAAGGAGGGCACGCTGTACGATCTGCCCATCCTGCTGGGCATTCTGGCGGCGTCGGAGGAGCTGAAGCCTCTGCCGGAGGACGCCGCCTTTTTGGGCGAGCTGAGCCTTACCGGCGCGCTGCGCCCCGTCACCGGCGTGCTGCCCATGGCGCTGTGCGCCGCCCGTCTGGGGGTGAAGACCCTGTACGTCCCCGCCCGGAACGCCGCCGAGGCCACGCTGGCCGATGGCCTCACCGTCTACGGTGTGGAGAGCGTCTCCCAGCTTATTGCCCACCTGAAGGGCGACGCGCCCATGGCCCCCGCCCCTCGCTGGCAGCCGACCCATGCCGCCCGCTCCCTGCCGGACTTTGCCGACGTCATGGGACAGGAAAACGTCAAGCGCGGTCTGGAGATCGCCGCCGCCGGCGGCCACAACGTGCTGCTCATCGGCTCCCCAGGCGCGGGCAAATCCATGCTGGCCCGCCGCCTCCCCTCCATTCTGCCCGATATGACCCGCACCGAGTCCCTCCAGACCACGGAGATCTACTCCGTGGCCGGCATGACTGACCCCGCCCACCCGCTGGTGGACGTGCGCCCCTTCCGCAGCCCACACCATACGGCCTCCTCCGTATCGCTGTCCGGCGGCGGCGGCGTTCCCCGCCCCGGGGAGATCTCGCTGGCTCACAACGGCGTGCTGTTTCTGGACGAGCTGCCGGAGTTCGACAAGTCCGCGCTGGAGACGCTGCGCCAGCCGCTGGAGGACGGCTTCGTCACCATCACCCGTGCCGCAGGCACCCTGACGCTGCCCAGCCGCTTCATGCTGGTGTGCGCCATGAACCCCTGCAAATGCGGGTGGTACGGCCACCCCTCCGGCCGCTGCACCTGCTCGGAAGGTCAGGTGGACCAGTATATGCGCCGCATCTCCGGCCCTCTGCTGGACCGCATCGATATGTACCTCGAGGTCCCCTCCGTGGAGTACGAGGCCATGCGCCGCAAGGATACGCCGGAGTCCTCCGCCGCCATCCGCGAGAGAGTCAACGCCGCCCGGGAGGTGCAGAAGCAGCGCTTTTCCGGCACGGAGGTGTCCTGCAACGCCTATATGACCCCCGCCATGATCGGACAGTTCTGCCGTCTGGACGAGGCCGGCGAGAAGCTGATGCACAGCGCCTTTGACCGGCTGGGGCTCACCGGCCGCAGCCACGACCGCATCTTGCGTATGGCCCGCACCATCGCCGATCTGGAGGGCGCGGCGGACATCGAGGCTCCCCATCTGGCCGAGGCCATCCAGTACCGCAGCAGCGGTATCTTAAAATAAAGGAGAACACCATGCACGAGATCATCCTGTGCAAGCTGGGCGAGGTGGTCCTGAAGGGCCTGAACCGCCGCAGCTTTGAAATGAAGCTCATGAGCAACCTCCGCCGCCGCACCCAGCGGTTCGGCAGATTCAAGATCTACTCCCGCCAGTCCACCATCTATGTGGAGCCGGTGGAGGAGTCCTGCGACATGGCCGGCGCCTACGCCGCCTGTAAGCAGGTGTTCGGCATCATCGCCATCACCCGCGCCCTGCCCTGCGAGAAGTCCAGGGAGGCCATCTTCGACACCGCCAGGACCTATCTGGCCGACGCGCTCACCGCCGCCAGGAGCTTCAAGGTGGAGAGCAAGCGGGCCGACAAGACCTTCCCCATGGGCAGCATCCAGCTGAGCCAGTGGGTGGGCGGCGCGCTGCACGATGCCTTCCCCCACCTGACGGTGGACGTCCACCATCCGGAGCTGACGGTGTATGTGGAGGTGCGGGAGGACGCCGCCTATGTTCACGGCCCTGCCGAGGCCGCCGCCGGCGGATTGCCGCTGGGCATGGGCGGGCACGCCGTCAGCCTGCTGTCCGGCGGTATCGACAGCCCTGTTTCCAGCTACATGATCGCCAAGCGCGGCGTCCAGCTGGAGATGATCCACTTCGCCTCGCCCCCCTACACCAGCGAGCTGGCGCGGGAGAAGGTCCTCCGTCTGGCGCAGGAGCTGACCCCGTGGTGCGGCCGTCTGGCGGTTTTTATCATCCCCTTCACCGAAATTCAGGAGGAGATCCGCCGCAAGTGCCCCGAGGATCACTTCACCCTCATCATGCGCCGCTTTATGATGCGCCTTGCCGACCAGCTGGCGCGGGAGCTGCGCTGCCGCGCCCTCGTCACCGGCGAGAATCTGGGACAGGTGGCCAGCCAGACCATGCAGGCGCTGGCTGTCAGCGAGGATGTCACCACCATGCCGGTGCTGCGCCCCCTCATCGGTCTTGACAAGGAGGAGATCGTGAAGATCGCCCGCAGGATCGGCACCTTCGACACCTCCATTCTGCCCTACGAGGACTGCTGCACCGTCTTCACCCCCCGCCACCCCAAAACGAAGCCCAGCGTGGAGGAGACCCGGGAATACGAGGCCGCGCTGGATGTGGAGGGCCTGTGCCAGCGGGCCATGGCCGGACGCGAAATGATCCGCGTCAAGCCCACATTCTGAAAAGGAGGCGCATCCCATGCCCCATACCGCGGAGAACCCCGCCGCCGGCCACGAGCCGCGCACCGGCGGCGTCACCCGCTGCCACGACCTGCGGATCTTCGGCCTGACGGAGCCGCAGGTGCGGGAGCTGCTGGCCGACCTGCTCTGCGGCACCGGCACCCTCTCGCTGACGCCCTGCGCCCTGACCGGCGAGGTGTCGCTGCGCCTGTCCGCCCGGGCCGCCGATGAAGCTGCCTGCGAGGCGCGGATGGTCCCCCTGCTGCGGGAGCTCCGGCAGCGGCTGGGCAGCCGGTGCTATGATAGGGACGTCTCCGGTCTGGAGGAGACGGTCCTCCGTCTCTGCCGTGAAAAAGGACTGACCCTCTCCGCCGCCGAGAGCTGCACCGGCGGTCTGGTGGCCAAGCGCCTCACCGACGTTTCCGGCGCATCTCAGGTCTTTCTGGGCGGCGTCGTCAGCTATACCAACGGCGTGAAGCAGCACGCGCTGGGCGTCCCCCTCTCCCTGCTGGAGACCTATGGCGCCGTGTCCGCCCCCGTGGCCCGCACCATGGCCACGGGCGTCCGCGTCCTGACCGGCTCCGATCTGGCCGTGGCCGTCACCGGTGTGGCCGGACCGGACCGCGACGACCGCAATAACCCCGTGGGCACGGTGTTCGTGGCGCTGGCCTCGCCGCAGGGCGCTGTCCATCGCCAGCTGGCGCTGGACGGCAGCCGTGACCGCATCCGCACCCTCGCGGCCTGCCACGCGCTGGACCTGCTCCGCCGCTATCTCGCCGATCAAATGACAGAAGGAGAATGACTCATGGCCAAGAACAACTACCAAATGAACGTGAACCAGTACGCCAATCAGGAGGAGGCCAAGCGCAAGGCCAGGGGCAACCCCAACAAGAATGTCCACCAGAAGAAGAAAAACAGCAACTACGGCGGCTACACCGCCGGCAATTACATGGCGCAGAAGCTCGTGGACAAGGCCAAGCAGCAGGAGCGGGTCAAGCTGCCCACATGGCTGAAGGTCTATCTGGGCGTGGTGTTCGCCGCGCTCCTTACGGTGCTGATACTGCGCCTGACCGTGGATGGCGACAGCGTCCTGCTCAACAGCCTGTCCGCCCTGCTGCTGGGCGTCGCCTGCCTGTCCCTGTTCTACATCCGCCGCTATAAGCACACGAAAAAGGACAGCGCGCTCTATAAGATCATCACCGTGCTGCTGACCGTCTGCGGCGTGGTGTACACCTTTATGGGCGTCATGGGTCTGCTGGCCCTCACCGGTATTCTGTAAAAGCTTGCACTTTTCGGCAAAATTGCCATTGACAAGGGCAAATAATGTAGGTATAGTATCGGTATCTCAGATGAACACCGTATAACTGCGATGAAGGAGACGCGCCCCGCCTCCCTGCCGCGCAAAGAGAGCCGCCGTTTGGTGCAAGGCGGACGGGCAGCCGGTCTGGGGCATCACTCCCGAGCATCCGCCTGATGGCCGCTTCCGGCCGGTAAGCGCGGACGGCGGCGGGCCGTTATCTTCCCGTGCCCACGGTTGGTGGGACAGAGTGGCCGCACCGGCGGCAACAAGAGTGGTACCGCAGAGGTCGTTGTCATGCGCCTTTGTCTCTTAGCGAGACAAAGGCGCTTTTTATTTTTTTGATTCCAATAATTTCAGATAAGGAGAAGCACCATGGAGTACAAAAAAACACTGAATATGCCAAAAAGCGGCTTTCCCATGCGGGCGGGCCTGCCCAAGCGCGAGCCGGATATGCTCAAGCACTGGGAGGAGCTGGACCTCTACAATGAGCTGCTGAAGAAGAACGACGGCAAGCCCCTGTTCTCCCTGCACGACGGCCCTCCGTTCTCCAACGGCGCACTGCACATGGGCCACGCGCTCAACAAGTCCCTGAAGGACTTCATCACCCGTATGTATGCCATGCGCGGGTACTACACTCCCTATATCCCCGGCTGGGACAACCACGGTATGCCCATCGAGTCCGCCATCATCAAGCAGAACAAGCTGAACCACAA
>CAKTOK010000068.1 GCA_934589835.1 uncultured Oscillospiraceae bacterium
CCTTGCTGTGACAGACGCGGGTGGTGGTGCGGTACAGCACCGGGGTGTCGAACTCCTCGGAGATCTCGCAGGCCAGCTTCACGAAGTCCTTGCACTCCTGGGCGTCGCTGGGCTCCACCATGGCGATCTTGGCGGCCCGGGCATAGTGGCGGTTATCCTGCTCGTTCTGGGAGGAGTGGCAGGAGGGGTCGTCGGCGGTGACAACGACATAAGCGCCGTTGACACCCATGTAGCCGGCGGTGAACAGGGGATCGGCGGCCACATTCAGCCCCACCATCTTCATGGTGCAGAACGCGCGGGAGCCGGCCACGGACGCACCGTAGGCCACCTCGGCGGCCACCTTCTCATTGGGGGCCCACTCGCAGTATACGTCCTCGCCATACTGGGGCAGGTTTTCCAGAATTTCTGTGCTGGGCGTTCCGGGATACGCGGAACAGACCTTGATACCGGCTTCATAGACGCCACGGGCGGTGGCCTCGTTGCCGGACATCAGATGCTTCATAGCTTTTTCCACCTTTCTTTCTTTACGATTTTTAATACTGACTGGCCTCCTGCTGGCCCCGCAGGACACGGAGCGCGCCCTCTGCCAACGAGCGCATCTCCTCCTCACCGGGCAGCCGGAGAACGGGAGCGATCTTTCCCACACAGGCGGTGATGTCGTCGCAGAAGGACTGCTCATACGCCATGCCGCCTGTGTAGACGATGGCGTCCACGTCGAAGTGCAACACGGCGGCCATGGCGCCGATGTCCTTGCTGAGCTGATAGACCAGCGCCTGATAGGCTGCCGCAGCCTCGGCGTCGCCCTCCGCCTTTCTGGCGCAGACCACCCGGAAATCGGTGGTGCCCAGATAGGAGAACATCCCGGAGCGGCGGCCAAGGGTCCGTTTGACCTCCTCCTTCGTCCTGCCGCTGAAGCAGTAGTCAATGAGCTGGTTCACCGGCAGGCCGCCGCCGCGGTCCATGCCCATGGAGCCCTCGTCCTTGACATTGTACACATCCACCACGCGGCCGTGCTGATGGGCGCCTACGCTGACGCCGCCGCCCAGATGGCACACGATGAGATTCACGTCCTCATAGGCTCTTCCCAGCTGACTGGCGGCCTTGCGGCCGATGGACTTGTGGTTCAGCGCATGGAATTGGCATAGGCGGCGGAAACCGGCAAAGCCGGCGTAATGCGCCACCTCGGTCATTTCATCCACGCAGACGGGATCCACGAAGAAGGAGGGGATACCTACCAGGTCTCCCAGCTTTCTGGCCAGATAGGCTCCCAGATTGGAGGGATGCTCGCCGTAGGGCGCCGTCTCCACATCGTGCATCACCCTGTCGTTGACGGCGTAGGTGCCGGAGGGGATGGGGCGGTATAGGCCGCCGCGCCCGCACACGGCGTCGAAGTCCGACAGCCGGTAGCCGGCGGCGTCCACGGCGCTCAGGATCGCCGCCTTGCGGTAGTCCGCCTGATCGATGACGCGCTGGAACTGGTCCAGCTCCTGGGCGGAGTGGTCGATGGTCAGCTTGTAAAGCTGCTCCTCGTCCTGAAAGACCGCGATCTTCGTGGAGGTCGCACCCGGATTGATGATCAATAGCTTCATCGGCATTCTCCTCTTTTTCACGCAAATTTTACCGAATCATTTAATGAACTATTCACATTATGGCACTGCGCTCCGGTGATGTCAACGGCATTTTGAGCATTTCCGCAAACTTGGCGGATTTCACAAAAAAGAGCTGCAAATGCTGGTCAAAACAGCATTTGCAGCTTGCAGTAGCTTCAGTTCTCATCCGTGCGCCAGCCGTCCAGCAGTGCCGCCGCCATCCGCCGCCCGCGGGTGGGGAGATCGAAGCGCTGCTCATAGATGCGCCACTCAAACAGCATCCCACGGTGGAGGGCCACCAGATCGGCCACCAGCTCCGCCGTCTCGCGGCGGGGGGAAATGCTGCCCTCCTGCTGGCAGGCCGCGGTCAGCTCCCGCAGCACACGGAAGTAGACGCGGGAATCGTTGTCCCGCAGGATCGCCTGCTCCGGATACTTCAGCCCGTGGATGAAGCTGCGGTACAGGGAGGGGTCCCTGCTGCTGATCTCCAGCGACTGCCTCACAAAATCCAGCAGCTTGCTGCGGGCGGGCGTGGCCGTGTCGGCCAGATACGCCCGCTCCAGCACCGCATACTGGGCGTCCACGCTGCTGGTGACCTGAATAATAAGCTCGTCCTTGCTCTTGAAATAGTGGTAGATGTTGCCGACCGAGCATCCGGCGGCCTGCGCGATCTGCTCCACAGCTACGCTCTCGAAGCCGTCCCTGTCGAACAGGTCCAGCGCCACTGCCTGAATGCGCGAGCGCATCTCCATTGCCTGCCGCTTGCGGGCAGTCAGCTGCTTGTCCATACGTACTCCTTTGAGACTGATTTTCTTCTATCATAGCAATTTTTTCGCCGCAGGTCAAGGCGGGAGATAGCGTGTCTGCAAGGGAAATTCGTTAAAGAAAAGATTATCGAAAAAGGGGTTGACAATTCGGGGGATGCATACTATAATCTCACTTGTTCGTGACGCGCGAGTGGTGGAATTGGCAGACTCGCTAGATTCAGGTTCTAGTGTGCATTACGCACGTGCGGGTTCAAGTCCCGCCTCGCGCACCAACAAAAATCCTTGAAACCGCAATGGTTTCAAGGATTTTTCTTTTGCCTTGAAGCCATTTTAGCCTTACAGTTAGCCTTATTCTTGCGGCAGACTCTCGATGAACCGTTGCATACGGTCAGCACTGCTGCGTCTCATTTGTTCTGTCACATGACCATAGACATCCAGCGTAAACGCTGCTGTGTGATGACCAAGGTTTTCCTGCACTGTCTTGATGTCATCGCCGCTTTGTAAAGAGGCAACTGCATAGGAGTGACGCAGATCGTGAAAACGCGCAGAGGGAAACCCGGCCTGTCCCGCCAACTTCTTAAAGTGGAGGTAAACGGTTTGTGCTGAAAGGTGATGTCCCATTTCATTTGTGAACACAAGTCCGCTATTTTCCCATGCCTCTCCCGCAAGCCGCTTTTGGCTCTCTTGTAAACGCCGCTGCTTTTTCAAAAGGTCGACCACGAATGGAGCTGCCGTGATTTGGCGGCTCTTTCCGTTTTTTGTGGTGACAAGGTGATATTCACCCTTTCCGCGCCGTTCTTTTTGTAACTGCTTGTTTACAACGATCACACCGCGTTCAAGGTCAACGCAGTCCCACAGCAGTCCCAGCACCTCGCCCTCCCGCAGACCGGTGAAGAGTGTGAGCACATAGATGGCTTCATAGCGGTGTCCACGGGCTACTTTCAGAAATCGGGCAATAGCTTCATTATCCAGCGGATGAATGTCTTTGCGAACCGCCCGAGGCAAATCACAGGGGTCGGCTGGATTTGTGCGGATATGCCCCAGCTTTACAGCCTGCTGCATCGCTTTGTGAAAAACTCCGTGGATATTGCGAACGCTTTTCGCTGACAGTGGTTTTCTGTCTCCACACTCTACCTGCAAAGAGTTATAAAACCGCTGCACATCCTGCGTTTTCAAGGCGTCCAGCTTCATTGCAGCAAAAGCGGGCTTTAGATGGTTTTCCACCGTTGTTTTATAGCTGTCCACAGTTCTTGGCTTGACCGACACCAGATAGTCCTGTGTCCAGATGTCCAGCCATTCTCCTACCGTCAGCTTGCAGGGGGCTTTGTAGGTGCCATCGTCCAGCGACGCCGTGATCCGGCGCAGCTTCTGCGCCACTTCCTTCTGCGTCTTTCCAGTGATGCTGCGCTGGATCTGCTTGCCCGTGCCGGGGTCGAAGCCCTCTGTGTAGCGGCCTTGCCAATAGGTATAGGTTTTTCCGTTCCGTGTTGTTGTGATTTTTCTGATAGAACCGGCACCGCCGGCTCCTTTTCCTGCTTTTGTACGCGGCATATACGCTCCTTTCCGCCGCGCGGAATGTACCATCTCCATGATATATCCCGCACGGCTATTGTGCAAGTTTTATTTCCGCGGCGAAGAACTTTACTTCCGCAGGAACTCCAGCAGAGCCTCCCGCGGAATACGAATCTGCCTGCCGATACGGACGCTTCGTATCTGTCCGCTGCGGATCAGCTCATAGGCGGTGTTGCGTCCGATGCCGAGGAGGGGCATCAAGTCCTCCACCCGCAGGATCATGGGGAGGTCTCTTAGATCACGATACTTATTCTCCACGGGCAGTCCCTCCCTTCACGGACGCCAGATAGATGTCTGTCACATCGGGCCGCTCGTGTCCCAGCAGGCGGGATACGGTGAAATGGGCGTCCAACGGCGTCATGCCGCCATTGACGAGAGATGTGTACTTTTCAGCGGCGTAGGTGTGCCGCAGTCCATGGAAGGTAATGCGTCTGTCCAGTGCGGTGGGGTCGCAGATGGCGTCACGGTGGCGGAGGATGAACTGCTGCATGCCGTTGATAGCTCGATCGGTGGGTACGCCATCCGACACCAGCAGCTTTTGACCGCGTTCCGTTTTCTCCAGCAGCCGTTGCAGCATCATCGTGATACGGTCATCCTCGATGGGGACGATACGCACCTTACCGCCCTTGCCTTTCACGGTGAGGGCGTTTTCCCGCAGCGCACGCTCCGCCGCGGCGGTGTCCATGCGGAAGCACTCATGAATACGCAGACCGGCATAGCGGGCCAGATACAGGGCGAGGATGTAGTCCTCCCGCTCCTCCGCCATGGCGCGGCCAATCAGCTTACCGAACTCCGGGTTCGTCCATGTGCGATCCCGCTGCCCAAAGAGGCGGCGCTCCAACGCAACGCCCAGTTCTTCGTTGTCCGGCAGCGCATAACGAGGCTGAGACATCTTATCGTGGAAAAAGCGGATGGCGGAGAGGTCGGTCTTGACGGTGCTAGCGGACTTGCCCTGCGCCTGCAAATAGCGGACATAGCTCACCAGATGCTTGCCGCTGACGTTCTCCAGCTTTTGCAGGTGGTAGTGGGCGGCGAGGTAGGCGCAGAAACGCTTGACCGCCTCGTAGTAGCGGTCTTTCGTGCGGAAGCTGCCCTG
>CAKTOK010000069.1 GCA_934589835.1 uncultured Oscillospiraceae bacterium
GCGATGCTCAGCGCGCCGAAGGACACATGGCTCAGCCCGTCGCCGATCATGGAGTACCGCTTCAGCACCAGCGGCACTCCCAGCAGCGCCGCGCACAGGGAGATCAGGATGCCCACCACGAACGCCCGCAGAATGAAGGGGTAGGTGAGCATCTCCAAAAGCAGCGTCATATCCCATCACCTCCAAACCGCCTGCCGTAGGGCGAGGCCAGATATGCTGCGGCGTCGCCGTAGAACCAGTCGCCGTGCCCCGCATGGAGAATGGCGGTGGCGTAGGGCAGGGCGCTGTGGAGGTCGTGGGTCACCATGATGATGGCCAGCCCCTCCTTCTTGTTGAGATAGTCCAGCGTGCGGTACAGATCCTGAGCCGCGGCGGGATCCAGCCCCGTCACCGGCTCGTCCAGCACCAGCAGCTCGCCGGCGGCGCACAGCGCCCGGGCCAGCAGCACCCGCTGCTGCTGGCCGCCGGACAGCTCCCGATAGCAGCGATCCTTCAGCTCCAGAATGCCCAGCTTCCCCATGTGCATCAGCGCCCGGGACTTCTCCTGCGGCGTGTAGAAGAAATGGGCGCCCCTGCCGCTGAGAAAGCCGCTGCGTACCACCTCCGTCACCGTGGCGGGAAAGTCCCTCTGGGCGCGGGTCTGCTGGGGCAGATAGCCGATGGCCCCCGCCCGCAGGGACTTGTCCAGCACGATCTCCCCCTTCATGGGCCGCAGCAGGCCCAGCAGGCTTTTCAGCAGCGTGGACTTGCCGGACCCGTTCTCGCCCACGATGCACAGATAGTCGCCGGCGCGCACCTGAAAGGTCAGCCCCTCCCAGATGGCCCTGCCCTCGTAGCCCAGAGACACATCGCGGCAGTCCAGCAGTATTTTCTTCTCCATCAGGAAAGTCCCTCCCTCAGGGCGTCCACGTTGCCCTCCATCAGCTGGAGATAGGTGACGCCCGCATCAAAATCGGCGCGGCTCACGGTCTGGCAGGAGTGGAACGTCCGCACCTGCGCGCCGGTGGTCTCCGCCACCGCCTCCGCAATTTTCCGGCTGCTCAGCTCGATGGTGTACACCACCGGGATGTGCCGCTCCTTCACCAGATCGATGAGATATTTCAGGGTCGCCAGCGACGGCTCGGTGTCGCCGGCGCAGCCGTGGAACGCCGCGCGGTATTCCAGCCCGTACTCACGGCAGAAGTACAGCAGCGGGAACCGGTCGCCGAACACCAGCAGCCTCCGCTGCCCGCCGGCTACCACGTCGCGGAACGACTGATCCAGCGCCTCCAGCGCCTTCAGATAGTCCGCCAGCCGCCCGCGGAAAGCCTCCGCGTGGTCCGGATCGGCCTGGCACAGCACCTCCGTGATGGCGCGGCACAGGGTCATGGCCTCCACCGGTGAGGTCCAGATATGCTCGTCGTAGGTGTCTTCTTCCTCATCCCCGTGGTCCGCCCCGTCGTTTTCCCCATGATCGTGGCCGTGACCGCTGTGTTCATGGGCAGTCTGCATCCCCTCCACAAATTCTTCATCATGAAGCGCCGCCTGCCCCATCATCGCCAGCGGATAGGGGATATGCTCGCCGGCGGCGTCCAGAATGTCGTCTACCCATTGCTCGCTCTCCCCGCCGTTGTAGAGGAACACGTCCGCCTCGCTGATGCGTATCACATCCAGCGGCGTAGGCTCAAAGCTGTGGGTCTCCCGCCCCGCAGGCACCACCAGCGTCACGTCCACGGCGTCCCCGCCGATCTGGCGGGCAAAGTCGTAGTAGGGGAACAGGGTGCAGACCACCTTGAGCCTTCTGTCGTCCTGCAAGGGCTTCGGGCCGCAGCCCGCCGCCGTCAGCGCCAGAGCCAGCGCCAGCAGCAGCGCGGAAAAGCGCCTCATTCCGCCGCCTCCCGACACGTCCGGCACAGGCCGTAGAGCAGAGTGCGGCGGGGGTTGATGGCGAAGCCGTGCTCCTCCTCCAGATGGCGGTACAGCGCCGCCAGCTGGGAGCAGTCCACGTGGCACACCGCGCCGCACCGCTCGCACTTCAGCAAAAAGCAGTCCTTTCCGGCGTCGCAGCAGCTGCAAAACCGGTATTTTGCGCCGGAATCCGTTACGATTTTATGCACCATGCCGCTCTTCTCCAGCCGCTCCAGCTGCCGGTACACGGTGGTCAGGCCCACCGCCTCCCCCTGCCGGTGCAGCATCTCCGCCAGCTCCACGGCGCCGATACCGCCGCCGCAGCGCTGGAGGCAGTCCAGCACCGCCTGCTGCTGCCTGGTCATATAGGTCATGGGAACACCTCCTTGAAAAACCGATCCTGCGGGGCCGCGCGCGGAAAGCAGCGCCGGCCGCGCCGTGCCCTCTCCCGCGCGATTTGAAAATGAAAACCGTTTTCAAATCATAACAGAAAATATCTGTTTGTCAACTGCCTTTTTCCGCCGCGTATGCTGCAATCGATTGTGCTGTCAAGCCCGGCAGGATCCTCGCCGCAGACGCCCGACGGACTTCCCCCCACCGCAGCGCGGCTGCGGCTTCGCCCTCCGCCGTGTGAGCGGCAGGCGGATGCCCAAAGCATTGTCTCCGCTATTTTCTTTTTAAGAAACAGCGTAGAAATATGCATCTGCACGGAGAAATTGAGATAGTGTCCGTGAAATCGCCGCCAAATAGTTGCGGCTCTTTGAAAAATGACGTACCGTTTTCGCGTTAATAGAATGTTAAAAATAGATAAAGATATGCTAAAAATTTATAAATTTTGTTAATTGCGGGAATCTGCGGGATACGGTATACTTCTTAGTAGCCCGTGGAGAAACTTTTTCACACGGGCCGCCCGCTCCGGAGGGGAAAGCGCCGTGCGGGCAGACAATGGGAAAGAAAAATTGTAAGGAGAGAAAACATGGAAGAAAGAAAAGGCTTTGGATCCAATTTTGGATTCCTGATGGCGTCTGTCGGTTCGGCAGTCGGCCTGGGCAACATCTGGGGCTTCCCCAATAAAATGGGCGCCTCCGGCGGCTTCACATTCCTCATCGTATACCTCGTCCTGGCAGTGCTGTGCGGCTTCATCGTCATGGTGGGCGAGCTGGCGCTGGGCCGCAAGACCGGCAAAGGCGTCGTCAGCGCCTATCAGGTCCTGAGCAAGCGGTTCAAGTGGCTGGGCTGGCTGGGCATCCTGTCCCCGTTCTTCATTCTGTTCTTCTACTGCGCGCTGGGCGGCTACTGCATCAAGTATGTGGTGCTGAACGTGGGCGATCTGTTCGGCGCTTCCTTCGGCACCGGCGCCATGGCGGACGCTGCGGCGGCCAACGGCAGCTCGCTGGGCGCCGAGGTGTTCGGCGCGTTCATGGCCAACCCCACCGAGGCCGTGATCTACGGTTTGATCTTCGTGGCCATCACCATGCTCATCGTCATGGGCGGCGTCAGCGGCGGTATCGAGAAGGTCTGCTCCGTGGGTATGCCCGCGCTGTTCGTGATGCTGCTGATCTGCATCATCCGCGCCTGCACGCTGGAAGGCGCTGTGAACGGCCTGCGGTATATGTTTGTCCCCGGCTGGGCCGTTGCCAACGGCGTCATCCCCGAGGCTCCCGACTTCCTGACGGTGCTGGCTACCGCAGGCGGCCAGATGTTCTTCTCCCTGTCTCTGGGCATGGGCGCCATGATCACCTACGGCTCCTACCTGCAGAAGAAGGAGAATCTGCAGAAGAACGCCATCCTCATCATCGTCATGGATACGCTGGTGGCTTTGATGGCCGGTCTGTGCGTGATCCCCGGCCGCTTCGCCCTCGACCCCGACGGCACGCTGGGCGGCCCCAAGCTGCTGTTCATCACCATGCAGAACGTGTTCAGCCGCATGGGCCCCATCGGTCCCATCTTCGGCATCCTGTTCTATCTGCTGGTGGTCTTCGCCGCCATCTCCTCCTCCATCTCTCTGCTGGAGGCTGTGGTGGCCCACTTCGTGGATAAGGCCCGTGATACCGGCAAGGGCGACAAGCGCAAGAAGTACACCCTCATCGCCGCGGCGGCGGTGGGCCTGGGCGCCATCCTGATCTGCGCCGATAGTCTGGGCGGTGCGGACTTCACACCGTGGAAGCTGCTGCATCTGCCGGAGATCGACATCCGTACCTGGAACGACTGCTGGCTGGACTTCTTTGATATGCTGTCCGAGGGCATCATGATGCCGCTGGGCGCCCTGCTGATGTCCCTGATGATCGGCTGGGAGCTGGGGCCCGAGATCGTCAAGGAGGAGTGCGAGCAGTCTGGTCACGCCATGAGCGGCTACGGCTTCTTCAAGGTCTGCATCAAGTTCATCACCCCGCTGTGCATGATTCTGGTGCTGTATGGCCAGATCAAGGAATTCTTCTTCTGAGGAGAAGGCTCCGCAAGTATGTTATACATTCCGGAACCGCCATTCCGGTATGCTCTCCCCATAATAGAAAGAACAGCGCCCGCCGGCTTCCGGCGGGCGCTGTTTGATTGGGCCGGCGGGCCGTGCGCGCCGCGGATGGCGGCTGCCGTCCGGTGCAGCCGGCTCTGCGGCCGCCGCAAGGGGCGCGGGAGGGCCGCCCGGCGGATCCTGTTTATTCTTTCACAACCGCGTTTCGTAAAAGGAAATATTAGGAATGCCATAAAAAAATCAGAAAAACCCACAAAAAGCTGTGCTAAAGGACGTTAATGAGCAATATTATATTTATAAATCGCGCAGAAAAACTCGTTCACAGAATGTTAAAAATGTACAATGCCGCAGAAAAAATTTATCAATACTGCTAATTGCGGTCAGAAATTGAATCCTGTATACTTTTTCCATAGACCGATGGCGGGGACCGCCGCCGGAATATTGCGAGGCGTGGCGGCGCCTCAAAATGTTTCCTGTCGATAGACAGGAAACAGAAAATCAGCTGCTCCGTGGAAAGGCGGGGCGCAAATTTCTGTTATAAGGAGAGAAAACATGGAAGAAAGAAAAGGCTTTGGAACCAATTTCGGTTTCCTGATGGCCGCGGTCGGCTCGGCAGTCGGCCTGGGCAA
>CAKTOK010000070.1 GCA_934589835.1 uncultured Oscillospiraceae bacterium
CACCGACCCCGCGCAGGGCACCCACGAGATCACCTTCTCCCGCCACCTGTGGATCGAGGAGGAGGACTTCATGGAGATCCCCGTGCCCAAGTACAAGCGCCTGACCCCCAACGGCCCCGAGTGCCGCCTGAAGGGCGCGTACCTCGTCACCTGCACCGGCTGCGTCAGGGACGCGGACGGCCGGGTGGTGGAGGTGCTCTGCACCTACGATCCCGATTCCCGCG
The DNA here is from genome assembly GCA_934589835.1 of uncultured Oscillospiraceae bacterium. Lineage (GTDB taxonomy): Bacteria > Bacillota > Clostridia > Oscillospirales > Oscillospiraceae > Vescimonas. Next base: position 225 of record CAKTOK010000070.1, read on the forward strand.
GCGGCGACCCCGCCGACGGCCGGAAGGTCAAGGGCGCCACGCTCCACTGGGTGGACGCGGAGAACTGCATGGACGCCGAGGTGCGCCTGTACGACAACCTGTTCTCCGACGCCACGCCCGACGGTCCGGACAAGGATTTTCTGGACTGCCTGAATCCCGACAGCCTGACGGTGCTCACCGGCTGCAAGGTGGAGCCGGAGATGCGAAAGGTGGCGGCGGCGTTCGACCGGCGGCAGGACCGCACCGGCGTCAACGCCCCCACGTTCCAGTTCATGCGCGTGGGTTACTTCTGCCTGGACAATCGGGACAGCACGGCGGAGCATCTGGTGTTCAACCGCAGCGTGTCCCTGAAGGACAGCTTCAAAAAGTAAGCGAAAAGAGCGTCTCCGACAGGAGGCGCTCTTTTTCATCCGAACCATCCCTTTTTCCGGCGAGGCGGCGGTGGTGGCTGCCGCTTCTGGAACGGCTTGTCGATGAGGATGATGTCATCGCCGAATTTCTGGATGCACTCCCACGGGATGTAGAAATCCTCCCCGCGCCCGAACAGCCCGAAAAAGCGGCACGGCCCGAAGACGATGAGACCCTTCACCGTGCCCTCCGGCACGGCCATGTCCAGATCGCCCACGCAGCCCAGCCGGCACCCGTCGCAGAGATTGATGACCTCCTTGCGCCGCAGCATGGAAAACTTGCACAGCATCGCATGCACCCCCCGTGAAAGGGTATGCGCCGCGGCGCCTGTCCCATGCTGTCGTTTCCGGCCACATTCCGCCCCGCAGAATAGCCGCCGCTGCGGCGGGAAATACTGCCACTATCACAGTGGAAGGACGGGCGCTCATGCGGGGGAAGGTAGAGATCTGCGGCATCAACACGGCCAAGCTGCCGGTATTGAAAAACGATGAGATGACGGATCTGCTGCGCCGCACCAAGGACGGCGACGCCGCTGCGCGGGAGCAGCTGATCTGCGGCAATCTGCGGCTGGTGCTATCGGTGATCCAGAGGTTTCTGGGACGCGGCGAAAATGTGGACGACCTGTTTCAGGTGGGCTGCATCGGGCTGATAAAGGCCATCGACAACTTCGACATCACCCAGCCCGTGCGGTTCTCCACCTACGGCGTGCCCATGATCGTGGGGGAGATCCGCCGCTATCTGCGGGACAACAGCGCTGTCCGCGTCAGCCGCAGTATGCGGGACACGGCCTACAAGGTCTTACAGGCACGGGAAAAGCTGATGGCCGAGACACAGCGGGAGCCGACGGTGGAGCAGATCGCCCGCTATCTGGATATCCCGCGGGAGGACGTGGTCTTCGCCATGGACGCCATCGTGGATCCCGTCAGCCTGTACGAACCGGTGTATGCCGACGGCGGCGGGGACGCGGTGTGCGTCATGGATCAGGTGAAGGACGACCGCAACACGGACGAGAGCTGGCTGGACCGCATCGCCCTGAAGGAGGCCATCTCGCGGTTGGACCCGCGGGAGCGCAGCATTCTGGCGCTCCGGTTCTGTCAGGGCAAGACCCAGATGGAGGTCAGCAGCGAGATCGGCATCTCTCAGGCGCAGGTGTCCCGTTTGGAAAAGGGCGCCATCAACAGCATCCGGCGGAATATGTAGACAGCGCGGCAGGGAAGACCCCCTGCCGCGCTGTACATTATTCCGTTTCCGCCTCCGCCGGCGCATCGCCCTCCGCCGGCGCCTGCCACGGGACCATGGTGGCCACGCAGCGGTTGATGTTCTTGCCCTCGTCGAAGAACCGCCGCTCATAGTCGGTCATGACCCCCACGGGACCGTCTTTGTGCAGGTCTGTGGTCACCTCCGACAGCTGAAAGCCGAACTGGGGGAGCTCCTCGAGGGACCACGCGAACAGCTTGTCGTTGTCGGTCTTGAAGTGGAGCTGCCCGCCCTCGGACAGTACCTGACGGTACAGCCTGAGGAAATTGCCGTGGGTGAGCCGCCGTTTCTTCTGGTTGCTTTTGGGCCACGGGTCGCAGAAATTGATGTACAGCCGGTCCACCTCGCCGCCGTCGAACATATCCGGCAGCAGGGCGGCGTCGCCGTCCACGAAGAACACGTTCTTCAGCCCCGCGTCCGTGACCCGCTCCATGGCCACCACCATGGCGTCCGGTACCTTTTCCACGGCGATGAGCAGCACATCCGGCTCCGCCGCGGCGGTGTCCGCCGTGAACCGACCCTTGCCGCAGCCCAGCTCCACCCGCAGCGCCTTCGCCTGAGGCATGAGGGAGCGCCAGTGTCCCTTCATGGCGAAGGGATCGCGGACCAGACAGCCGCTGCACGCCTCCATACGGGGCAGCAGATTCTTCTTTTTTCGCATACGCATGGGGCCGTATCCTCCCAAAATGTAGTAGACATTCCAGACCTTTATACCACATTTTCCGCCGGTTTGCAAACCTGAAATCCGGCGGAGTGGAAATTTCACACAAAACGCCGCCCGCTCACCCTTAAAAATGTGCAAAGAACGGCGCCTACTTTTGTGAGAACTGCTAAAAAAAAGAAAGGGCCATCGGTTGGACTTGATAAAATTCTAACGGTCTACTATAATACAAAACGTATGAGGAGGATCATGCCCGGCGGGCGGGATCCCCTCTCTGACGCGCTGCCGCAGCCTGTGCGCTGCGGCGGATCAGGATGTAAGGAGGAATTGATATGACTCATGTTCTGCTGGAAAAGAAGGAGCATATCGCCGTGGCCACCGTCAACCGGCCCAAGGCGCTGAACGCTCTGAATTCCGAGGTGCTGTCCGACCTGAACGAGCTGGTGGATATCGTCACCGCCGATCAGGATATTTATGCGCTGGTCATCACCGGCAGCGGTGAAAAGGCTTTCGTGGCCGGCGCCGATATCGGTGAGATGAGCACGCTGACGAAGGAGGGCGGCGAGGCCTTCGGCAAGCACGGCAACGATGTGTTCCGCCGCATCGAGACGCTGCCTATCCCCACCATCGCCGCAGTCAACGGCTTCGCACTGGGCGGCGGCTGTGAGCTGAGCATGAGCTGTGATATCCGCATCTGCGCCGATACCGCTGTGTTCGGTCAGCCCGAGACCGGTCTGGGCATTACCCCCGGCTTCGGCGGCACCCAGCGTCTGGCGCGTCTGGTCAGCCCCGGCATGGCCAAGCAGCTGATCTACACCGCCAAGAACATCAAGGCGGACGAGGCGTATCGCATCGGTCTGGTCAACGCCGTGTACCCGCTGGAGGAGCTGATGCCCGCCGCGGAGAAGCTGGCGCAGACCATCGCCAAGAACGCCCCCATCGCCGTTCGCGCCTGCAAGAAGGCCATCAACGACGGCCTGCAGACCGATATGGATCAGGCCATCGTCATCGAGGAGAAGCTGTTCGGCAGCTGCTTCGAGACGGCGGATCAGAAGGAGGGCATGGGTGCTTTCCTGGAGAAGCGCAAGCACGAGCCCTATCAGAATAAGTAACGCCGCACCGTATCGTTAATTGACAGGCGTGAGCCTGATAATTAAGCAATTCATGGAAAAATTTGAATTAGGAGGAACAATCATGAAAGTAGCAGTATTTGGCGCAGGTACAATGGGCAGTGGTATTGCTCAGGTTTTCGCAGCAAAGGGCCACACCGCCCTGATGTATGCTTCCAGCACCGCAAGCGCACAGCGTCATAAGGACAAGCTGGCCGCCTCCCTGAACAAGAAGGTCGCCAAGGGCAAGATGACCCAGGAAGCTGCTGATGATATCATGAGCCGCGTTCTGGTCGAGGAGTTTGAGGCTGCCGCCGATGCCGATCTGGTCATCGAGTGCGTCGCCGAGAACATGGCCACCAAGAAGGAGTTGCTGGGCCGTCTGGATGCTCTGTGCAAGGACGAGACCGTCTTTGCCTCCAACACCTCCTCTCTGTCCATCACCGAGATGGGTCAGGGACTGAAGCACCACCTGATCGGTATGCACTTCTTCAATCCGGTGCCTGCCATGAAGCTGGTGGAGGTCATTGCCGGCGGCAACACCCCCGCTGAGCTGGTGGACTACATCAAGAACCTCTCCACTGAGATCGGCAAGACCCCCGTGGTGGTCAACGAGGCCCCCGGCTTTGTGGTCAACAAGATCCTGATCCCCTA
>CAKTOK010000071.1 GCA_934589835.1 uncultured Oscillospiraceae bacterium
GAGGCCATCCTGAAGGACATCGGCGGCCTGACCTTTGACCGCATCATCGCCATCGGCGGCGGCACCATCATCGATCTGGCCAAGGTGTTCGCCGTGGCGGATACCATGGACATGGACGAGCTGTACGCCCGTATGCCGGCGCTGAACAAGGCCAAGGAGCTGGTGATCATCCCCACCACCTGCGGTACCGGCAGCGAGGTAACGAACATCGCCGTGCTGAACCGCACCCGCATGGGCACCAAGATGGGCATGGTGGCCCCCACCATGTACGCCGACTGCGCCGTGCTGATTCCCGAGCTGCTGGAGGGCCTGCCTCTGAAGGTGTTTGCCACCAGCTCCATCGATGCGCTGGTCCACGCGGTGGAATCCGCCCTGTCCCCCAAGGCCACGGCCTATACGAAGCTGTTCAGCTATAAGGCCATCGAGATGATCGTCCGCGGCTATCAGCACATCGCGGCCAACGGCGCCGACAGCCGCAAGGCCCTGATGGACGACTTCCTCACCGCCTCCAACTTTGCCGGCCTTGCCTTCGGCACCGCCGGCTGCGGCACCGTCCACGCCATGGCCTATCCGCTGGGCGGCCAGTACCATGTGGCCCACGGCGAGAGCAACTACGCCATCTTCACCGGCGTGATGAAGGAGTATATGCGCCACAAGGCGGACGGCGAGATCGCCGTGATGAACAGCTATCTGGCGGACCTGCTGGGCTGCGGCACAGACGTGGTCTATGAGAGACTGGAGGAGCTGTTGAACAGAGTGCTGCCCAAGAAGGCGCTGCGGGAATACGGCACGACGCAGGAGGATCTGCCGGAGTGGGCCAGATCCGTCATCGACAACCAGCAGCGTCTGCTGCACAACAGCTTTATCCCCATGACCGAGGAGCTGGTCCTGAAGATCTATCAGGATCTCTATTGATATCAAAGGAGGAAATCATCATGGCACTTATGACAGGCGAGCAGTACATTGAATCCATCAAGAAGATCAATATGCAGGTCTATATGTTCGGCAAGAAGATCGAAGATCCCACCGAAGATCCCATCCTGCGTCCGTCCCTGAACTCCGTCCGCATGACCTATGATCTGGCGCAGATGCCGGAGTATCAGGACCTGATGACCGTGGTCTCTCCCTATACCGGAGAGCGGGTCAACCGTTTCACCCATATCCATCAGTCCACCGACGACCTGCGGAACAAGGTGAAGATGCAGCGGCTGTGCGGCCAGATGACCGCCGCCTGCTTCCAGCGCTGCGTGGGCATGGACGCCTTCAACGCCGTGTTCTCCACCACCTACGAGGTCGATGAGAAGTACGGCACCCATTACCACGAGAATTTCAAGAAGTTCATGACCTACTGTCAGGAGAAGGACCTGACCATCGACGGCGCCATGACCGACCCCAAGGGCGACCGCAGCAAGGCTCCTCACGCCCAGGACGATCCCGACCTGTTCCTGCACGTGGTGGAGCGCCGCGATGACGGCATCGTGGTCCGCGGCGCCAAGGCCCACCAGACCGGCATCCTGAACTCCCATGAGGTCATCGTGATGCCCACCATCGCCATGGGCCCTGAGGATAAGGATTATGCCGTTTCCTTTGCCGTTCCGCTGGACGCCCCCGGCCTGTTCCTGATCGTGGGCCGTCAGAGCTGCGATACCCGTAAGCTGGAGAACACCGAGATGGACGTGGGCAATGCCGAGTTCGGCGGCGTGGAGGCCCTGACGGTGTTCGACAACGTGTTCGTTCCCAATGACCGCATCTTCCTCAACGGCGAGACGGAGTTTGCCGGTATGCTGGTGGAGCGCTTCGCCGGTTATCACCGCCAGAGCTACGGCGGCTGTAAGGTAGGCGTGGGCGACGTGCTGATCGGCGCTGCTGCCGTGGCCGCCGACTACAACGGCGCCGCCAAGGCCAGCCACATCAAGGACAAGCTCATCGAGATGACCCATCTCAACGAGACGCTGTACTGCTGCGGCATCGCCTGCTCCTCCGAGGGCCATCCCACCAAGAGCGGCAACTACATGATCGACCTGCTGCTGGCCAACGTCTGCAAGCAGAATGTGACCCGCTTCCCCTATGAGATCACCCGTCTGGCCGAGGATATCGCGGGCGGTCTGGTGGTCACCGCGCCCTCCGAGGCGGACCTGCGCGACCCGAAGATCGGGCCTTATGTGGACAAGTACTTCAAGGGCGTGGGCACCGTGTCCACGGAGAACCGCCTGCGGATCCTGCGCCTCATCGAGAACCTGTGCCTGGGCACCGCAGCGGTGGGCTACCGCACCGAATCCCTGCACGGCGCCGGTTCTCCCCAGGCCCAGCGCATCATGATCTCCCGTCAGGGCAATCTGGCCCACAAGAAGGAGCTGGCCAAGAAGATCGCGCACATCAGCGAGTAAATACGGCGCAGAATACAGAAGGATGGAAAATTTGCAGACAAGGATCGAGTCAGTCATAGACGAAAAGCTGCGCCCACAGCTGCTGCTCCACGGCGGCGGCATGGAGACGGTGCGTCTGGAGGGCGGCCGGTATGTGTTCCGGCTCACCGGCCAGTGCGCCGGCTGCCCCAGCGCGTATCTCACCACGGAGGAGGTCATCCGCAGCACGCTGCTGTCGGAGGTGCCGGAGCTGTGCGAGGTGGTGCTGGAGCAGCAGGTCAGCGACGAGCTGCTGGCGCAGGCCAGAAGGCTGCTGTACCATGCGTAAGCGGATCGCGGTGTACTACTGCGGCGGCTGCAACCCCCGCTATGACCGGGTGCGCGCAGTGGGAGAGCTGCGCCAGCGCTTCCCGCGCCTGGCGTTCACGCTGCCGGACGGGGGCAGACCGGACGGCTGCCTGGCCGTGTGCGGCTGCACCGCCGGCTGCGCCCGGAGCCGCCTGCCGCAGGGGCTTGCTGCGTATGTACTGCGGAGCGGCGAGGACCTGATGGCAGCGGCGCAATGGCTGCAAAGCATAGAGACAACAGAAGGAGACACTATATGAGCTGGAAAGAGACCTATCGCTCCCGTCAGGCCACGGCGGAGGAGGCCGTTGCCCATATCAAGTCCGGCGACCGCGTCATCGTGGGACACGCCTGCGGCGAGCCCTCGTATCTACTGGACGTCATGGTGCAGCACGCCGAGGATTACCGCGATGTGGAGATCGTGCACATGGTGGCGATGGGCAAGTGCGAATACTGCAAGCCCGCGTATGCAAAGAACTTCCGCCACAACGCCATTTTTGCCGGAGGCAACAGCCGCGACGCGATCTTTGAGGGGCGCGGAGATTTTACCCCGGTATTCTTCTATCGGGTGCCGGAGCTGTTCGACACCACGCTGCCGCTGGACGCGGCGCTGGTGATGGTGACGCCGCCGGACGAGAACGGTATGTGCTCGCTGGGCATTTCCGTGGACTACACGCTGGCGGCCATCAAGAAGGCAAAATGCGTCATCGCGCAGGTGAACGATCAGATGCCCTGGACCGGTCCGGAGAGTCTGGTGCCGGTGGAGGACATTGACGTTTTCGTGGAGCACTCCGCGCCCATCATCGAGCTGAAGCCGCCGAAGATCGGGCCGGTGGAGGAGACCATCGGGAAAAACTGCGCGTCTCTCATCCGCGACGGCGACACGCTGCAGCTGGGCATCGGCGCCATTCCCGACGCAGTGCTGATGTTCCTGAAGCACAAGAAGGATCTTGGGATCCATTCCGAGATGTTCTCCGACGGCGTGGTGGAGCTGGCGGAGCTGGGGGTCATCAACAACAAGGAGAAGAACTTCAACAATGGGAAGTTCGTGGCCACATTCCTGATGGGAACGAAGCGGCTGTACGACTATGTAGACCACAACCCTGATTTGCAGATGGGGCCGGTAGACTGGGTGAACCATCCGGCGGAGGCAGGCAAAAACGACAATCTGGTGTCCATCAACTCCTGCGTGCAGGTGGACCTCATGGGACAGGTGGCCTCCGAGAGCATCGGCTACAAGCAGATCTCCGGCGTCGGCGGTCAGGTGGACTTTGTCCGCGCCGCGGCGTTTTCCAAGGGCGGCAGGTCCATCATCGCCATGCCCTCCACCGTGAAAGGCAAGACATCCAAGATCGTGCCGGTGCTGGACGAGGGCAGCGCCGTCACCACCAGCCGCAACGATGTGGACTATGTGGTGACGGAGTACGGCGTGGCGCATCTGACGGGCAAGACCCTGCGCCAGCGGGCGCAGGCCCTCATCGCCATTGCCCATCCCGACTTCCGTCAGGAGCTCATGGCGGTATATGAGAGCCGCTTTCATGAGGC
>CAKTOK010000072.1 GCA_934589835.1 uncultured Oscillospiraceae bacterium
AGCTGATAGAAGGCCACGGCGCTGGCCGCCGCCACGTTCAGGCTGTCCACCCCGTGGGTCATGGGGATCATCACCGTATAGTCGCACCGGGCAATGGTGCCGTCCGCCAGCCCGTCGCCCTCGGTGCCCAGCACCACCGCCAGCCTCTCCGCCCCCAGCAGACGGGGATCGTCCAGCCGCAGGGAGTCCTGCCGCAGGGCCATGGCCGCCGTGGTGAAGCCCAGCCGCCGCAGGGTGTCCGTCCAGTCCGTCTCCTCCGGCAGATAGGTCCACGGCACCAGAAATACGTTGCCCATGCTGACGCGGGATGCCCGCCGGTACAGCGGGTCGCTGCCCGCGCTGGTCAGCAGCACCGCGTCCATGCCCAGCGCCGCCGCGCACCGGAAGATGGCTCCCACATTGGTGGGGTTCATCACGTTTTCCAGCACGGCGATGCGTCTGGCGCCGGCGCACACCTCCTCCACGGAGGGCAGGGGAGGCCGCCGCATGGCGCACAGCATCCCGCGGGTCAGATGGAAGCCGGTGAGCTGCGTCAGCACCTCCAGCGACGCGGTGTAGACGGGGATGTCCGCCCCGCAGCGGCTCAGAATGCCCGCGCCCTTTCCGGCGATGTGCTGCGGCTCCATCAGAAACGACACCGGCACGCAGCCCGCGTCCAGCGCCCGCCCGATCACCAGCGGGCTCTCCGCGATGAACAGGGCGTTGGCCGGATCGGCGCGGTTCACCAGCTGGTTCTCTGTGGCGCGGGCATATACGTCCAGCTCCGGCGCGGCAAAGTCGGTGATCTCGATGATATGCGCCATGTCAGCTCCCTCCTCAGCCGTTGAGGATGCTCATGAACTCCTCGCCGGTGATGGTCTCCTTTTCATATAGATGCTTGGCCAGCTGGTCCAGCTTCTCGCGGTCGTCGGTCAGCAGCTTCACGGCCTTGTCGTGCTGGCGGCTGACCAGCTCCACCACCAGCCGGTCGATCTGCTCCTGCGTACCGGCGGCGCAGGACAGCGACGTGTCGCCGCCCAGATACTGGTTCTGCACCGTCTCCAGCGCCACCATGCCAAACTCCTTGCTCATGCCGTAGCGTGTCAGCATGGCGCGGGCCAGCTTGGTGGCCTGCTCGATGTCGTTGGACGCGCCGGTGGTGATGGAGCCGAACACCACCTCCTCGGCGGCCCGTCCGCCGGTGAGCGTGGCGATCTTGTTCTCCAGCTCCTCCTTGGTCAACAGGTAGTGGTTGCCCTCCTCCACCTGCATGGTATAGCCCAGCGCGCCGGAGGTGCGGGGGATAATGGTGATCTTCTGCACCGGCGCGGAATGGCTCTGCCGCGCCGCCACCAGCGCGTGGCCGATCTCATGGTAGGACACCACCCATTTCTCCTGATCGGTGAGAATGGCGTTCTTCTTCTGATAACCGGCAATGACCACCTCGATGCTCTCCTCCAGATCGGACTGGGTCACCACCTGCCGCCCGTCCCGCACCGCGCGGAGCGCCGCCTCGTTCACGATGTTGGCCAGCTCTGCGCCGGACGCGCCGGAGGCCATGCGGGCCACCACGTTGAAGTCCACATTCTCCGCCAGCTTTACTTTCTTGGCGTGTACCTTCAGAATTTCCTCGCGGCCCTTCAGGTCCGGCAGCTCCACCGGCACCCGCCGGTCGAACCGCCCGGGACGGGTGAGGGCAGGGTCCAGCGACTCGGGCCGGTTGGTGGCAGCCAGAATGATGACGCCGTTGTTGCCCTCGAAGCCGTCCATCTCCGTCAGGAGCTGGTTCAGCGTCTGCTCCCGCTCATCGTTGCCGCCGTACTGGCCGCCGCTGCGCTTCTGGCCGATGGCGTCGATCTCGTCGATGAACACGATGCACGGGGCCTTTTCCTTGGCCTGATTGAACAGGTCACGCACCTTGGATGCGCCCATGCCCACGAACATCTCCACAAACTCCGAGCCGGAGATGGAGAAGAACGGCACGTTGGATTCGCCGGCCACCGCCTTGGCCAGCATGGTCTTACCGGTGCCCGGAGGGCCCACCAGCAGGATGCCCTTGGGCATGGACGCGCCGATCTCCTTGTATTTGCTGGGATCGTGGAGGTAGTTGACCACCTCCTGCAAATTCTCCTTGGCCTCGTCCTCGCCGGCCACGTCGGCAAAGCGGATGCCCTCCGTGGACTGGACGTAGACCTTGGCGTTGGACTTGCCCATGCCGAACATCATGGAGCCTGCGCCGCCGCCGGCCTTCTCCGTCAGCTTCTTGGCCATGTACTGGCCGATGGCCACGAACAGCACCACCGGCAGCACCCATGACAGGATACTGAGAAACGGCGACATCTGCTCCACGATCTCGCTGGCGAACTCCGCGCCCGAGGCGTGGAGCCGCTCCACCAGCCCGGGGTCGTCCAGCACGCCGGTCTTGTAGACCTTGGAGCCGTCCTTGTTGGTGAACAGGATCTGGTTGGACTCGATCTCCACCTGACCGATCTCACGGTTCTCCGTCATGGTCATGAACGTGCCGTAGTCCACCTCCTCCACCTGCTGCCGCACGATCAGCGGCATCACCAGAAAGTTGAACAGCAGCACCACCAGGATCGCGATGGAGTAGTAGTAGAGCAGCGGCTTCTTCGGGGTCTTGACCTCTTTCATCAAAGCGCCTCCTTTTTGGCGTATTTTGCCAGATATTATACCCTTCCCACCCCGCAAAGTCAAATATGACAGCGCCGCACAGCGGTAAATTTTCCCTGAACGGCCGCCTGCCGTCTCAAGATTGCATATTTTGTGAACAGACTGTGCTTCTTTTGTGAACATTAGCACTCTCCTCTTGACAGTGCTAAAATCGGCGTTATAATAAGGCCGAACCTTGAGAGAGGGGCGAGCGAGAGGCCCCGCCGAGGTCCCAAAGCGTTGATACAATGAGGGTAATGTAGAGACGGCGCACCCGAGGCGCGCCGCAGTACGAATGGAGGTATGACTTATGTTGCCCAGCATTTTTGGTGAGAACCTGTTTGATGATTTCTTTTCCGATCCCTTTGGCATGATGGTCCCGCAGGGCCGCGATCCCCTGTACGGCAAGCACGCCAAGAACCTGATGAAGACCGATGTCCGCGAGACGGAGGGCACCTACGAGCTGGATGTTGACCTGCCCGGCTTCACCAAGGACGAGGTGAACGTGGAGCTGAAGAACGGCTACCTGACCATTCAGGCCGCCAAGGGTCTGGATAAGGACCAGTCCGACAAGAAGGGCAAGTACATCCGTCAGGAGCGCTACGCCGGCGCCTGCAGCCGCACGTTCTACGTGGGCGAGGGGGTACAGCCGGAGGATGTGACCGCCAGCTTTGAAAACGGCATCCTGCAGCTGTCCGTTCCCAAGGCCGCTAAGAAGCAGCTGCCCAAGAACACCAGCGTGACCATCGGCTGATACACAGCAAAAAAGAAATGACCCGCCTCCGCGGGTCATTTCTTTTTGCTCTTTTCGTGCAGCGCCTGTAGGCTCAACTCTCCCGCCAGCTTGAACAGCGCATCTGCCATCACCTTTTCCGGCGGCAGTCCGCCCGCGGTGCGCCCCACCTTTTGGTAGAACTCATAGACCGCCTCGTCCACCGCGACCGTTACCCGCTTCATGGTATCGCTCCTTTCTGACAGATAGGACCAAAACTGGTCCCATTATACCACGCCGCCATCATACAATCAACAAAAAAGGACCTGTTTCGGTCCTGATTTGCGAGGTGCAGTATGGTGCAGAAAATCAAGCAGGACGGCATCCATATCGGCGCGAACATCCGGCGGGTGCGCCTTGCCAAGGGCATCGGCCAGACGGAGCTGGTGCGGATGCTCCAGCTGGAGGGCGTGGAGATGACGCGGGAGACGCTGGTGAAGCTCGAGCGCGGTACCCAGCACATACAAGCCGCGCAGCTTCGGGCGCTGCGCGACGCGCTGGAGACGACCTATGACGAGCTGCTGCAATGAAAAGAGCGTCTGTCCTTGAGACAGACGCTCTCAGACTGTCAAAAAACCTGCCAAGTCACAAGTATCGGAGGGAAGGATAGTGTGAAAGGGAACCGTCAGGGTTCCCTTTCGCGTCCAATCACCCGCCGCA
>CAKTOK010000073.1 GCA_934589835.1 uncultured Oscillospiraceae bacterium
CTGCTGCGCTCCACCAACGAGGACGCCCAGTGGCTCATCCGCATTGTGGAGAACCTGCTGTCCATCACCCGCATCAACAATTCCGAGGAGGCTCGGGTGAAAAAGGCGCCGGAGGCGGCGGAGGAGGTCATCGGCAGCGCCGTGGCCAAGACGCAGAAGCACTATCCCAACGTGCAGGTCCATGTTTCGGTGCCGGACGAGCTGATGCTGGTGCCCATGGATCCGCTGCTCATCGAGCAGGTGCTGGTGAACCTCATGGAAAACGCCGTGATCCACGGCGGCACCAGCCGCATCGACGTAACGCTGGCGCAGGAGGGGGAGAACGCGGTGTTTACCGTGTCCGACAACGGCAAGGGCATCCCTCTGCACCTTTTGAGCAAGTTATTTGACGGCTCGGCCCGCAGTGACCGCAGCAGCGATGGCAAACGCAGCATGGGCATCGGGCTGTCTGTATGCCGAACGGTGGTGCACGCCCACGGCGGGACGATCCGGGGGGAGAATAAAAAAGAGGGCGGCGCATGCTTCACCGTGACGCTGCCCATGAAAGGAGACGAAAATGAAGATTAAAGACAAGGTCCTGATCGTGGAGGATGAGCAGTCCATCAGCAACTTTATCTCAATGATCCTCACCGCCAACGGCTACGACACCATCATTGTCCGCAGCGGGGAGGAGGCCCTGACCATGATCGCCTCCCACTGCCCCGACCTGATCGTGCTGGATCTGGGTCTGCCGGATATGGACGGCATGGAGGTCCTGAAGTCCGTCCGCAAGTGGTCCAACCTGCCGGTGGTGGTGGTCTCCGCCCGCAACCATGAGCACGACAAGGTGGAGGCGCTGGACTATGGCGCCGACGATTATCTGGTGAAGCCCTTCGGTACCTCGGAGCTGCTGGCCCGCATCCGCACGGCCATCCGCCATACCCGCACCACCCTCTCCAACGCCCAGATCGCCCAGTCCGGCAAGTTCGTCACCGGTGATCTGACCATTGACTACGACAAGCATCAGGTGCTGATGAACGGCGAGAACGCCGGCCTGACTGTCAACGAATACAAGATCGTGGCCCTGCTGGGCAAATACGCCGGCAAGGTCCTGACCTACGACTTCATCATCCGCGAGCTGTGGGGCCCCAAGGCCAAAACGGACAACCAGATCCTGCGGGTCAACATGGCCAACATCCGCCGCAAGATCGAGCCGACCCCCGGCAACCCCCAGTACATCTTCACCGAGGTGGGCGTGGGCTACCGGATGCGCGAAGGCGACTGAGTGATACATACGCGGAAGCGCCCCTCCCGAGAGGGGCGCTTTTCCTGTTTTGGATGTTTCGCATAGAGAAAAAATGCAAGCGACGGGAATCGACACTTCACAGTGGCTTTATATCCGAAGAATAAAGGAAAAATGGGACGGCAGCAAGCGCTTGTTAAGAAGCGGCGGGCCTTATTTACATTGATTTTTTCTCGCGGTAAGATACAAACACGCCCGCCGGGTGAGGCAGGCGAAAAATGTAAGGAGAGAAAACAATGGAAGAAAGAAAGGGCTTTGGATCCAATTTCGGATTCCTGATGGCCGCGGTCGGCTCGGCCGTCGGTCTGGGCAACATCTGGGGCTTTCCCTATAAGATGGGCGCCAACGGCGGCTTCACGTTCCTGATGGTGTACATTTTCCTGGGTGTTACCACCGGCTTCATCGTGATGATCAGCGAGCTTGCCATCGGCCGCAAGACCGGGAAGGGCGCGGTCGAGGCATACAAGATGATCTCCAAGAAATTCAAATGGATGGGCTGGATGGGCATTGCCTCCGCGTTCTTTATTTTGTTCTTCTACTGCGCGCTGGGCGGCTACTGCATCAAGTATGTCGTTCTGAACGTGGGCGACCTGTTCAAGGCCGGCTTTGGCGCAAACGTATTTGCCGAGACTGCGGCGGCCAACAGCACCTCTGTCGGCGCAGAGGCCTGGTCGGCGCTGATCGCCAGTCCCACCGAGGCTGTGATCTACGGCCTGATCTTTGTGGCGCTGACCATGGTCATCGTCCTGGGCGGTATCGGCGGCGGCATTGAGAAGGTCTGCTCCGTGGGGATGCCCGCGCTGTTCGTGGCGCTGCTGATCTGCATCATCCGCGCCTGTACGCTGGAGGGCGCCGTGAACGGTCTGAAGTATATGTTCGTCCCCGGCTGGGCCGTTGCCAACGGCGTCATCGAGAAGGCGCCCAATATCTTTCAGGTGTTTGCCACTGCCGGCGGCCAGATGTTCTTCTCCCTGTCCCTGGGCATGGGCGCCATGATCACCTACGGCTCCTACCTGAACAGGAAGGAGAACATTCAGAAGAACGGTCTGCTCATCGTGATCATGGACTCCATCGTGGCCTTCATGGCGGCGCTGTGCGTCCTGCCCGGCCGCTTCGCACTGGATCCCAACGGCGATCTGGGCGGCCCCGGCCTGCTGTTCGTCACCATGCAGAACGTGTTCAGCCGCATGGGCGGCGCAGGCCCTCTTTTCGGCATCCTGTTCTACCTGCTGGTGGTCTTTGCCGCCATCTCCTCCTCCATCTCCCTGCTGGAGGTCATCGTGGCGCACTTCGTAGACAAGGCGCGTGACGCCGGCAAGGGCGATAAGCGCAAAAAATATACCTTTATTGCCACCATTGCCGTCAGCCTGGGCTGCATTCTGGTCTGCGCGGATGCGCTGGGCACCAGCAATTTTTCGCCTGCGGATCTGCTTGGCATCGCAGAACCGAAGGCGTGGGCTGCCGACTGGCTCGACTTCTGGGATGCGATCTCGGAGGGCATCATGATGCCGCTGGGCGCCCTGCTGATGACCTTTATGGTGGCCTATGAGATCGGTACGGATGTGATCAAGGACGAGATCGAGCAGTGCGGCAACAGGTTTACTGCCGAGAAGTTCTACAATGTCTGCATCCGCTACGTTGCTCCGCTGGGCCTGCTGCTGGTGCTGTACGGTCAGATCAAGCAGTTCTTCTTCTAAGCGCTTAACGCATAATTAACGCGAAACAGCATACATCGGCAGAGGGTGCCGGAGCATTGGCTCCGGCACCCTCTGCCGCGGCGCTTCGGCCGGAAGGCCTTGCTATCACAGGGACTTTCCCATTTCGGAATTGGGAAAAACGGCGTTTTTATCCGGAAAACACCTCCGCGCTCTTGTAAAAACGACGGAAAAGAGCGTTCACAATTTGTTAAAATAATCGAATATAGCGTTAAGAGGTTGACAATATCTTAACAGCCGAGTATGATGAAAGAACAATTTGTGAGGAGGTAAATCACACACATGGAAAAGAAAAGCACCAAAATAGCATATTTTGTTGCGCTGGGTGTCTTTGTCGTGCTGCTGGCGGTTCTCGGCATCAGCTATAAGGATGCTCCTATCCTCATTGAGGGCGCGACCACCCCGTTCGCAGGCACCTTCTGGTCCCTGCTGCCCCCCATCGTGGCCATCGTGCTGGCCCTGATCAGCAAGGAAGTGTATTCTTCCCTGTTCCTGGGCTGCCTCGTCGGCGCGCTGCTGGTCAGCAACTTTGCTCCTTGGGAGACGCTGGTGCAGCTGGTCGAGGGCGACAACGGCATCGTCACCACCGTTTCTGACGCCGGCAACATCGCCATCATCGTATTCCTGGTCATTTTGGGCATCATGGTGGACCTGATGAACAAGACCGGCGGCTCCGAGGCCTTCGGCCGCTGGGCCAAGAAGTCCGTGAAGACCCGCGGCGGCGCACAGCTGATGACCATGCTGCTGGGCGTGCTGATCTTCATCGACGACTACTTCAACTGCCTGACCGTGGGCGCCGTCATGCGTCCCGTCACCGAGTCCCACAAGATCTCCCGCGCGAAGCTGGCCTACGTCATTGACTCCACCGCCGCTCCCGTGTGCATGATCGCTCCCGTGTCCTCCTGGGCCGCCGCCGTGTCCGGCTACGTCCAGTCCGACAATGTCAACGGCATTCAGCTGTTCGTGGCCCAGATCCCCTGGAACTACTACTGCCTGCTGACCCTGCTGATGATCGTGGTCATCTCCATCCTGAACATTGACTTCGGTCCCATGCTGACCCACGA
>CAKTOK010000074.1 GCA_934589835.1 uncultured Oscillospiraceae bacterium
GCACTCGCTGCGCTCGCACACTCCGCTTGCCGAGCGGTATTTTTCGCCACGTACACGCCGCGGCGAAAAAACGTGATCAGAGTTTGCCGAATCGAAACGTGCTGAAATGCTTGTCAAATCTGAAAGAAGGGAACTTAAAAATATGTCTTTTCATAGTTCGGACATCCAGTCCTTCAAAAACGTATGGGTTTTCTGCGAGCAGCGTCAGGGCGTGATGATGCCCACCACCTTCGAACTGATCTCCGAGGGCCGGAAGCTGGCCAACGAGCTGGGCGTGGAGCTGTGCGGCATCCTGCTGGGCGACAACGTCAAGGGCATCGCCGCTGAGCTGGGCCAGTATGGCGCAGACAAGGTCTATGTCTATGATTCCCCCCTGCTGAAGGACTTCACCACCGATGCCTACACCAAGGTGATCGTGGAGGCCGTTGAGGAGCTGAAGCCCGAGGTGCTGCTGTTCGGCGCCTCCAACATCGGCCGTGACCTGGCTCCCCGCTGCGCCGCCCGCCTGCACACCGGCCTGTGCGCGGACTGCACCCACCTGGACATCGATATGCCCAACTACAAGGGCTTCCTGAAGGAAGCCTCCACGCTGCCCGAGGAGCGCATCGAGAAGCTGGGCACCGTGATGATCAACAAGGAGCCGCATGACGTCTCCCGCGACCTGAAGATGACCCGTCCGGCCTTCGGCGGTCACCTGATGGCCTCCATCATCTGCCCCCGCTTCCGTCCCGCTATGGCGACGGTTCGCCCCGGCGTGATGAAGAAGCGCGAGTGCCCCAAGAACGTGGAGATCATCGAGCCCAAGTTCGAGCTGACCGCTGCGGACATCCACACCGAGGTGGTGGATACCGTCAAGGCCGCCAAGAAGCTGGTTGACCTGATCGGCGCCGACTTCATCGTGTCCGTGGGCCGTGGTATCTCCAAGGATGTGGAGGGCGGCATCAAGCTGGCCGAGGAGCTGGCTGAGGTGCTGGGCGGCGTGGTTGGTTCCTCCCGCGCCTGCGTGGACGCCGGCTGGATCTCCGCTGACCATCAGGTGGGCCAGACCGGCAAGACCGTCCATCCCAAGGTCTACATCGCTCTGGGCATCTCCGGCGCCATCCAGCACAAGGCCGGTATGCAGGATTCCGAGTGCATCATCGCCGTGAACAAGAACGACACCGCTCCCATCTTCGAGGTGGCTGATTACGGTATCGTCGGCGATCTGTTCAAGGTCGTTCCCGAGCTGATCGAGTCCATCAAGGCTGCCAAGGCTGCCAAGTAACTCTTTTTTCCGATACCCAAAAGGAGCTCCGCCCTCGGGCGGAGCTCCTTTTTGCATGATACAAGCCGAAGCACAGCAGCAAAAGGGAGGCTTTCATGCCGGCGCAGCGCACGGCAGAAGCCATAGTGTCCGTGCAGCCTGCGGAAAAGCAAATTTGACATTTCACGACCTGACTGCTATGCTTGTACCAGCGGCCAATAGAAGGCGACAGGTGGCTCAAACACTGACAGAGAAGGAGGAGACCAACAATGGAGGTCAATAAGCTGTCGAAAACAAGGGAAGTGCGGCTGCTGGGACAGCTGGACATACCGGCGATCCTTAAGGTATGCAGCGGAAACACGCTGTACTTCCAATACCACCCGCCGGTGGCGACGGCTGAGAGTATTGCAGCGGATATGCAGGCGCTGCCGCCGGGCAAGAGACCGGAGGATAAGTATTATATTGGCTTTTTTACGGGGAAGAGACTAATTGCGGTGATGGATCTGATCCTCGACTATCCGGAGACGGCAACTGCCTTTATCGGCTTTTTTATGGTGGAAACTGCGCGGCAGCATGCAGGAATCGGTTCCCGCCTCGTGGCGGAAGCGGCGGACTATCTGTGTACGTTGGGGTACCGGAAGCTGCGGCTCGGAGTGGATAGAGGGAATCCGCAGAGCTTTGCATTTTGGCACAAGAATGGATTCTCACAGGTGGACGAGGGACGGTACATCGTGATGGAGAGAACGATCTGAATGATGTGCCGGCAGGAAAACTGCGGCGGGAGGTGCTTCATCATGAAGAGCGGGGAGATCACGCGGCTGCGGCTGATGGAATCACTGTCAAGAGAAGTTACTTTACAATCGTTGATGGGACTACAAAGCCAGTTTCTTCGCAATGCGGAATGGGCGGCAAGGCTGCGGGGCATTTCACTGGACCGGCAGGGGAATAGCTGCTTCCGCGCGTGGACACTGCGGGGGACTATGCACGTTCATGATGTAGCGGACTATGCCCTCTATCTGCATGAGGGCAACCGGTCGCCCTATCTGCGGGACTACTGGGACGATACCGCGGCGATGTCGATGGCCCGCAAGGAGCGGGCGGCAGACAAAATGCTGTCGCTGCTGGCAGAAGGGGTCACAGCCCGCAGGGAAGTGATAGAGCGCTTCCGGGCGGACGGCGCATCGCAGACGGAGCTGGATTACCTGTTCAACCCGTGGGGCGGCCTGCCACGGGTGCTGATGGAGCAGAGACAGATCGTACAGACGGTTTCGGAGGAGCTGCGCTACCGGCTGGCGCCGCAGGCCGCGCCGATACCGGCGGAGCAGGCGATGTGGGAGCAGATGCGGCGATATCTCATGGGCTATGCGCCGTGCAGCGTAGAGGATGCGGCGTACTTTTTCCGGTACGGCAAGCGGGTATGTAAAGCTCTGATGGATTCCTGCGCCGCGGCATCCGCCGGACTGCTGGTCTGGCGGGATGGGCTTGTGTACCGGACGGATCGGGAACCGGCAGGCGGGGAGGATGTCTATGTGCTGTCCGGCTTCGACCCGCTGCTGGTAGGCTATGAAAAGAAGGAAAACCCTATGGTGCCGCCGGCCGCGCTGCGGGCCATCTATACCTTGCAGGGCATCATCAAGCCGGTGGTGGTGGCGGAGGGCCGCTGCATCGCCACGTGGGGCGTCCGCATGGGTCGGGTCTGGCTCTGCCCATTTGGGACGGACAGCGCCGCCGCGCTGGACAGAGCAGAGGAGCTGCTGCGGCAGCTGACAGGCTGCGGCGAGATCACGTACGAATAAAATGGCGGCGCTGTCCGGCATTTGGGCCTCGACAGTGACGCCATTGCAGACGGAGGTGCGGCGGATGTCCGCCATCACCGGCGCGGCGGCCTTCCGGCGCGATGGCGCAAAAAAAGACCTGCTGCATGTGAGCAGCAGGCCTTTTTGTATACCAAAACCACGCGTTAGACGCGTGGTTCGGTAAGAATTAAATAGTTGAGCAGAAAAAACTCCTTCTGGTAAGATAAAGCTGCGGTCTGCCAACTGCAACCTTACAAACCAGAAGGAGGTCACTCAATGGGAATGAATGACATCAATAGTTTAGCGCACACGAAATGGAATTGCAAATATCACATTGTGTTCGCGCCAAAGTACCGTCGGAAAGTATTCTACCAAGAGAAACGGGAAGCCGTAGGAAAAATCCTGAGGAGACTGTGCGAATGGAAGGGAGTACAGATCGTAGAAGCGGAAGTTTGTCCGGATCACATCCATATGCTGGTGGAAATACCTCCCAAAATCGCAGTATCAAGTTTCATGGGGTATCTGAAAGGAAAGAGCAGTACGACGTTGTATGAGCAATTCGGCGAATTGAAGTATAAGTATCGCAACCGGGAATCCTGGTGCAAGGGGTACTATGTGCCCTATAAAATAGGAAAACTACAAATACAAGGCTTTTCGGAGCCTACAACACCCAACAAAATAAAACA
>CAKTOK010000075.1 GCA_934589835.1 uncultured Oscillospiraceae bacterium
ACCTCCAGCGTGACAGGCTGGCGTTCTAACCAACTGAACTACTTGGCCATGTGCGCTTTCGTCTTGGAACTCAAGCTCGCTTATTATAGCAAGAACTTTGGTGAATGTCAACACCCTCTTTTCGCTTTTTTCGCATATTGCAGGCGGCGGAGATGCCTCGCTGCCTGCGGCGTTGCTGGACAGCGTCGTAGGAGGCCGCCTGACGCAAACAGCATCGGAACGACAGATACCGGAAAACCGGATTGTCAAGCGGAATTTTCCGTGGTATAATACGTTTTCAATCGCAGGAAAAGGGAGGAGCGCCATGCAGATCGGGAACGTGACCGTCAGCGGAAAACTGTATCTGGCCCCGATGGCGGGGGTGACGGATCTGGCGTTCCGCCAGATTTGCCGCGAGCTGGGAGCCGACATGAGCTGCACCGAGCTGGTCAGCGCCAAGGCCCTGTGCTATCAGGACAAAAAGAGCCGCGGCCTGCTGAAGCTGGCGGACAACGAACGCCCCGCCGCCGCCCAGATCTTCGGCAGCGATGCCGCCTGCATGGCGGAGGCGGCGGCCATCGCGGCGGAGGTATCCGGCGCGGCGCTCATCGACATCAACATGGGCTGCCCTGTGGGGAAGGTGGTAGCCAACGGCGACGGCTCCGCCCTGATGAAGGATCCGGAAAAGGCCGCCCGCATCGCTGAGGCCGTGGTGAAGGCCAGCCCCGTGCCGGTGACGGTGAAGATGCGCCGTGGCTGGGACAAGGGCAGCATCAATGCCGTGGAGCTGGCCCGTATGCTGGAGCAGGCGGGCGTCAGCGCCATCGCCGTCCATGGCCGCACCCGCACCCAGATGTATGCCGGACAGGCGGATTGGACCACCATTCGTGCCGTAAAGGAGGCTGTCTCCGTGCCGGTCATCGCCAATGGCGATGTGTTCACGCCGGAGGACGCCGTCCGCATTCTTGCCTTCACCGGCGCCGATATGGCCATGATCGGGCGGGGCTGCTTCGGCAACCCGTGGCTTTTCCGGCAGGCGCAGGCTGCGCTGTCCGGCCAGCCTGTGCCGCCGCTGCCGCCGCTGGCGGAGCGCTGGGACACGGCGGTGCGTCAGGTGGAGCTGGCCGCCGCCGACAAGGGCGAGCATATCGCCGTGCTGGAGGCCCGCAAGCAGCTGTGCTGGTATCTCAAGGGCGTCAGCCACGCCAATTATTATAAGGAGCAGATCGTCCGTATGGACACGCTGGCCGATGTGTACCGCGTGTCGCAGGGCGTCAGGAGAGATTTGCGATGACCGACGAAAAAGACTTGATCCGCCGGGCCGGACAGGGCGACGGCGACGCCTTCCGCCGGCTGGTGGAGGCCTATCAGACGCCGGTGTACCGGCTGGCACTGCGGATGTGCGGCGGCGACGCGGCGCTGGCGGAGGACGCGGCGCAGGAGGCGTTCGTGGCCGCGTGGCGCGGCCTGCCCCGCTTTCGGGGGGACAGCCGCTTCTCTACATGGCTCTACCGCCTGACCACCAACGCCGCCATCGACTGCCTGCGGCGGGAGAAGCGCCACCGCGGCGCCGACGATCTGGAGGGCGTGGACCTGCCCGACGGCGGCGACGGCCCTCAGGAGGCGGCGGAGCGCGCCGAGACGCAGGATGCCGTCCGCCGCGCGCTGGCGCTGCTGTCTGACGAGCACCGGCAGGTGCTGCTGCTGCGGTATATGCAGGAGCTGGATTACGGTGAGATCGCCGCGGCGCTGCAAGTCAGCGAGGGCACGGTGAAATCCCGCATCAATCGGGCCAAGGCCCGCTTGCAGGCACTTTTA
Source organism: uncultured Oscillospiraceae bacterium (assembly GCA_934589835.1). Classification (GTDB taxonomy): domain Bacteria; phylum Bacillota; class Clostridia; order Oscillospirales; family Oscillospiraceae; genus Vescimonas. The sequence goes on from CAKTOK010000075.1 coordinate 1,798, forward strand.
TCCGAAGACGGGAACCTTTCGTCCGCCGCCTCCGTCAAAACGGCAGGAGAGGAGGGGCAGCCATGACCTTGCGATTTGACAGCTTTGAAAAAGACCTGCGGGACGCGCTGGCGTCGGAGGACCTGCCCTCCGCCGGCTTCACGGACCGCGTCATGGCCAGCGTGGCCGAAACACCCCAGCAGAAGAAGACCCCGCCGGCCTACCGCAGGTGGCTGGTGTCGGCGGCAGCCTGCCTTGCGGTGGCCGCCGCGCTGCTCCCTCTGCTGCGGAACAGCCGCCCTGACCGCGGGAGCGGCAGCGCAGCGGTCCTGTATGCCGCCGACAACGACAGCCAGATGGACGAAGCGCCGGTGGGCCAAGGCGCGCCCACATCGGACGGCGCTGACGCGAAGCAGGGCAGCGACTCCCAGCAGAAGCTGCAAACGCCGGACAGCACGGACGGCAGCGTCTGCGGCGACAGGGAGCTTGCCGCCGTCAACGGCACGACCGCCATGGACGATGCGCTTTCCCGCGCCGCCGATGCCCTGGCCGGACAGGGCTGCACCCTGACCGTCACCGCCCGGGAGGGCGCTGCGGTGCAGGTATCGCTGACCGCGGCGGACGGAACCGCGGCGGATACCGCCCTGCTGGATGCCGCCATGACGGCGGAGGGCTTCACCGCCGCCGATAACAACTGGTACACCTATGAGGAGGATCTGGATTCGTGAAACTGCACACCCGTCAACTGACCTGCGCCGCCATTGTGGGCGCGGCTTACGCCGTTCTGAGCATTTTCGGCTCCCTTTTCGGCATTACCTACGGCCCTATCCAGTGCCGCTTTTCCGAGGCACTGTGCGTCCTGCCCTTCCTGCTGCCGGAAACGGCGTGGGGGCTGGGCGTGGGCTGCCTCATCGCCAATCTACTCAGCCCCTACGGGGTGCTGGATATCATTGTCGGCTCCTCCGCCACGCTGTTGGCGGCCCTGCTCACTGCTCGCTGCAAGAAGCGCTGGCTGGCCCCGCTGCCGCCGGTGCTGGCCAACATGGTGCTGGTGGGGCTGGTGCTGTCCTATGAGCAGGCCGGCACCTCCGCGGCCTTCTGGCCTGCCTACGCCTTCAACGCCCTGACCGTGGGAGCCGGCGAGGTGGCAGCCTGCTACGGGCTGGGAATGCTGCTTCTGTGGCGTCTGGAAAAGAGCAAAGCGCTGCAAAACTACCTGCAAAACCGCTGAGATCCGAAAAAAATGCGGAAAACCTCGGCAAAAACCCTTGACTCATTTGAAAATTCCGGTATAATAAATAGGCTCGCGTATTGCGGGTATATCCTTGCTCTCATCTGAGAATGAGGGCCATTTGTCCAAAAGGAGGTGCAAAAGTATGGCTAAGATTTCCGCCAACTACGAGGTCGTCTACATCATCGACCCTGCACAGGGTGAGGAGGCTATTGCCGCTACCGTGGCAAAGTTCCAGACGCTGGCAGAGCAGAACAACGCGATCAACGTAGTGGTCGATGAGTGGGGCAAGCGTCGTCTCGCCTACGCCATCGACTACAAGACCGAGGGCTACTATGTGCTCATGAGCTTCACCAGCGGCCCCGAGTTCCCCAAGGAGCTGGATCGTATCCTTGGCATTACCGAGGGCATCATGCGTTCCATGATCGTCTGCAAGGGCGAGTAAGGGAGAGCAGCTATGCTGAACAAGATCTTCATCATGGGTCGCCTGACCCGTGATCCGGAGCTGCGAAGAACGCAGTCCGGTACCGCTGTCACCAGCTTCACGCTGGCTGTGGATCGTGATTTCAAGTCCCAGTCCGGCGAGAAGGAGACGGATTTCATCGACGTGGTCGCCTGGCGCTCCACCGCCGAGTT
>CAKTOK010000076.1 GCA_934589835.1 uncultured Oscillospiraceae bacterium
TAGTCGTAGTGGGCGAAGCGGCGCAGAGACGCCTCCAGCCCGCCGATGACGATGGGCGTGTCGGGGAACGCCTCCCGCGCCCGATTGGTGTAGACGATGGTGGGGCGGTCGGGGCGATAGCCCAGCTTGCCGCCGGGGCTGTACAGGTCACGGGTGCGGCGGCGCTTGGCCACCGTGTAATGGGCCACCATGGAGTCCAGATTGCCGCCGCCGATGAGCACGCCGTAACGGGGCTTTCCCATGGCGCGGAACGCCTCCGCCGAGTGCCAGTCCGGCTGGGCCAGCAGGGCCACGCGGTAGCCCTCCGCCTCCAGCAGGCGGGCGATAAGGGTGGAGCCGAAGCTGGGGTGGTCGATGTAGCCGTCGGCAGTGACCACCAGAAAATCGTAGTAATACCAGCCGCGCTGGATCATCTCGTCACGGCTGACGGGTAAAAACTGATCGCCTCGTGTCATGCGGCGCTCCTTTCAGGGTCGGTATTCCTGGGGGATGGGCGGCAGCGCCACCCGGATGTCCTTTTCCATCGTGTCGCCGTCCAGCGGGTAGAAGCCCAGACGGGCGAAGAAGCGGCGCAGATCCCTGTCGCCGCAGGAAAGCCGCAGGAATCTGACGCCCTGACGGCGGAAATGGGACAGGACCTGCCCCATGGGAGCCACGCCCAGTCCCTTGCCGCGCCAGGCGGGGTCCAGCCAGTACCAGCCCAGACGGCCGGCATCCGGTTCATCGTCCGGCAGCAGCTGGAACGCGCCGATGAATGCCTCGTCCTTGCGGATGCCAACGGCCTCGCCGCCGTCCGGCACCTGAAAGCGCGGCCGCAGCTGCGGCGGCAGCGGTGCATAGTCCTCGCCGGACTCCACCATCTTGGCGCTGCGCCACCAGCTCTGCCTGGCGAAGGTGGACAGGCCCTCCGCCGTCAGGTGGCTGTTGTCATCGCGGTACTCCACCCGCAGCTCTCCGTTGTCCCAGGTCAGCAGGGAGACGGCGGTGTTGTCGCCGTGGGGCGTGTCGCCGATGTCCGACAGGGGGACGCCCTGCAGCGTGCCCAGCACGATACGCAGGGCCGCGCCGTGGGAGAACACCGCCGCCGTACCGCCGTCGTGGGCGGCGGCCACCCGATGCAGGGCGGGAAGATAGCGATCCAGCACGTCCTGCGCCGTCTCGCCGCCCTCCACGCGGAACAGGTCCACGCGGCGGTTGAAGTGGTACATCTCCTCAGGATACTGCACGTTCAGCTCGTGCCACGTGCGGTCCTCCCACACGCCCATGTGGATCTCGCGGAAGGCAGGCTCCAGATGGAGGGGCAGCGCCTTGGGCAGCCAGATGGCCCGGGCGGTCAGCTGGGTGCGGTAGAGGTCGCTGGCGTAGACGGCGTCGATGTCCACCTCCTGAAACCGGCGGCGCAGGGCGTCGATCTGCCGGTAGCCCCGATCGTTGGTAATCAGGCCGTTGTGCCAGCCGTGGGCCACGCGGTAGAGGTTGCCCTCCGCCTCGGCGTGGCGGATGAGATAGATTCGAGTCATACCACCGTCACCCACTGCTTCAGCGCCTGCACGGCGGCGTCCATAGCGGCGGCAGGCTCGGCGGCGTATTGCAGGTCAAAATCCACCAGCATGGCCCCGTGGCCGTAATCGTCAAAGGCGGGCAGCGCGTTTTCCCCGTCGCACGCCGGCAGCAGCAAAAACGACTGGGAGGCGAGGCGGCGGACATCGCGGATGTCCAGGCTGTACCCGCTGCCCACCACCAGCGCCGCGCCGCGGCGGGCCATCTGCTCCGCCACCGCCAGATACAGCGGCCGGTCGCCGGCCATGAGGTTCTGTACCTCGCCGCCGCTCTTGTTGCAGGTGCGGACCAGTGCGAACACCGCCTGCTCCCCTGCATCGCAGCAGTCGCTGCCCATGTAGGGGTCCACGGTGATGGCGTCGGCGCCGTAGCCCTGCCAGAGGGCGGGCTCCTCGGCGCCCATGCCCAGAATGACGTACAGGCCCTTGGCGTGGGCGGCGCTGACGAGATTGGCCAGCACGTCGGCGCCCATCATGCCATAGCGCAGGTAGCTGGCACCGTGGAGCATGACGGCGGGCAGCCGCTCCGCCGCCGCGTCCAGCAGAGATGTGCCGTGATAGCGCAGGGCCTCCGCCTCCGCCATGCTGCCGGAGCCCAGCATATCGGTGAAGTTTTTCAGAATTTTGGGGCTGAGCTTCTCCAGCTCGGGCCGCAGGCCCAGCGCCAGCGGCGTCTTCCGCTGGCGGATGCGCTGCTGCAAAACCGTAATGGACATGATGTGTCCTCCTTTTCTGTGATGAGTACGAACGCATTCGGCAGATACAAATACAATAAGCAGTATTATAACGCGGCGCAGGGGGATTTGGCAAGAAACACCGCGTGTTTTTTTGGCAGAGGCGGCCATACTGCCCTTGTACGGAAAAGGAGTGAGGTAATATGAGCATGACCGCATTTTTGCGGGGCGTGTGCGTCGGCATGGTGGCCGGCGCGGCTGTGGACATGGCGGCGCATCCCTACCCGAAGGCCAGAAAAACCACAGTGGGAAAGGCCATGCAGCGGATGGGCAACGCGCTGGATTCGGCGCTGATCACCGTCACGTCCATGCTGCACTGAGACAATGCAGCAGCGAAGCGGCGGAGGAGCACGGCTCCTTCCGCCGCTTTCGCGCCCGAAAAAGCGGGTTTTTCAGGAAATTCCTTCTTGACAAGGGCGCTTTTTTTGTTATAATAAGCAGTGCTGTTCGTCGCAGAACTGAATATAAGCAGTGGTATCGAAGAGGTCATAACGAGCACGACTGGAAATCGTGTTGTCGTCAAAAGCGGCACGAGGGTTCGAAT
>CAKTOK010000077.1 GCA_934589835.1 uncultured Oscillospiraceae bacterium
CTTTTGCCCCCGTCGGCAAAAGTGGGCAAAAACGCCGTTCAAACCTGCGGTTTGAAAATCCGCTCGCGCCCCGCACAAGGCATTTTGCTCTTTTATATTCCTCGCGCTGTTACTTTGATGCAAACCTCTCTAAATGTAGAATTGCTCCTGCGGCTATCCCCGCTGCCGCTCAAGGTGCAAAATGTAGAGGTGCAGAGTTCTACATTTCAGAGCAAAAGCGGCAGCGCTCAGAGAAAGAAGTCAATTCCACATTTCGGACGAATCAGGACGCGGCGGCCAGCGGCGGAAGGAAATCCAAAAACCATGGGTTTTTGGCGGCGTTCTTTCCCCCATTTCTTTCGCTGCTGAAAGAAATGGGGCCGCCGGAGGCAATGGAAAAGGAAGCGCCCCGTGCCCGCAGGCACGGAACGGCTATTTGTGCTTACTTATAGTAGCCGGTTTCCTCCTCCAGCGCCATGGGCAGCCCGTTGTGGTATACGGGAATGGTCTGGAACTTGAAGCGGCTGGCGCGGTGCTTGGCGTCGATCTGCTCCTGGATGGCGGGGTCTGCCACGCCGCGCCGGATATATTCGTTCACCGCGTGGTAGGTAAAGCCCAGATTGTCCTCGTCCGTGAGGCCGGTAAGGCCGTCGGACGGCGGCTTGATGAGAAACCGCTCCGGCAGGCCCAGCTGGCGGCCCAGCGCGATGACCTCCTCTGTGGTGTACATCCCCAGCGGGGAGAAGGCGCCGGCGCTGTCGCCATAGATGGTGCAGTAGCCCACCCAGTCCTCCGAGAGGTTGCTGGTGTTGATGACCACGCCGCCGTCCAGCGACTGGGCCACGGCGTACAGCGTGGCCATGCGGATGCGGCTGGGCAGGTTCACGGTGGTCTGGCGGCTGGCCGTCAGGCCCGCGCGGGAAAGCTCCGTCAGCACGCCCTGCACCGCATCGCGGATATTGATGGTGCAGTGGGGGAGCTGCAGATGCTCCACCAGCGCCTGAGAGTAGTCGATGTCCGGCTGGACGCCGTTGGGCATCAGCACGCCGTACACCCGCTCGCGGCCATAGGCGGCGGCGGCCAGCGCCGCCACGGTGGAGCTGTCCTTGCCGCCGGAGATGCCGATGACGGCGGTGCGGCCGTGGCAGGCTTCCATCTGGGCGTGCATCCACTCCAGCAGACCGGCCAGCTGTATCTGGGGGTTAAATTCCATAGAGGGGTCCTCCCTTCCCGTTTTCGTTGGACCCATTGTAGCGCGGAAGGGCCGGTTTTGCAAGTGCTATCCCAGCAGGCCGGTAACGTCCTCCAGCGTCAGGCTGCGCTGGAGGGCCAGCGTGATGCCATAGCCCACCATGCGGCCCAGCTCCGTTACCCGCTGGTCGATGTCCTGCGGCGTTACGAACAGCGCGCTGCCGCGGCCGGACAGGTCATGGCGGGGGCAGCCCGCCTCCTCCAGCAGGTCGGCGCACAGGGTGGCGCCGTCAATGACGGTGGGCACACCAACAGCAATCACCGGCACGCCCAGCGCGGCGCGGTCCACAGCGCGGCGATGATTGCCCACGCCGGAGCCCGGGGTCAGTCCGGTGTCGCTGAGCTGCACCGTGGCACAGAGACGGCGGCGGCTGCGGGCTGCCAGCGCGTCGATGACGATGACGGCAGTGGGGCGGATGCGCTCCGCCGCGCCCTGTATCAGCTCCAGCGTCTCCAGACCGGTGCGGGCCAGCACACCGGTGCAGAGGGCGGACACGGGAGTGAAGCCCCGAAACTGACGAGGCAGGGAGCGGACCATGTGCCGCGTCACCAGCAGGTTCTCCACGGCGGTAGGGCCGATGGCGTCCGGCGTCATGGCACGGTTGCCCAGTCCCACCGCCAGGATCTGGGAGTGGGGACCGGCATGGGGCAGCAGCGAGCGGAGCTGGTGGGCCACGCACCAGACCGCCCGATGGAAAAAGGCCTGCTGCCGGTCAAAGTAGGGACTGAGGTCCACGGTGATATAGCGGCCCACCGGCTTGCCCAGAGCCTGCGCGGCGGCATCGGTGGTGATGCGGATGTCGGTGACGGGGTAACCCTCCTGTAAGCTCTCCAGCCGCCGGATGCCCTCCGGCGGCGCAGTCTTTCCGGCGCAGGCGGTCAGGATCTCAGCTGCCTCCAGCGCCAGATCGGTACGCTTTACAGTCATTTTGCGGCGAACGCTCCCTTCTGAACACAAAATATTGTGGCTTTTGGGTAGCTTGACCGCTTCCAATAGATTTATGCGAAAACACCGGCCAAAATTGCAAAAAAGTCTTGCATTTTCCGAGCAATGATGCTAAAATATCATCCTGCGTGGAAGTCTTCTTTTCTGCGCGGAAAATCTGATGTCGGGGAGGTGTTTGGTTTGCCGAATATCAAGTCTGCTAAGAAGCGTGTTCTGGTGGCAGAGGCGA
>CAKTOK010000078.1 GCA_934589835.1 uncultured Oscillospiraceae bacterium
AACACCTCGATGCCCGCCATGGCGGCGATCATCATGGTGGTGGTGACGGTGGTGGCGCCGTCCCGCTTCTCCGCCACCAGAATGGGCAGATCGCGGCGGCTGGCCTTGGTAACGCCTGCGCCGGTCTTGCCCAGATAGTCGATCTCCTCAGGGGTCAGACCGGCCTTCAGCCGCCCGCCGATGATGGCGATGGTGGCGGGCACTGCGCCGCCGTCGCGGATGATCTTCTCCACGTTCAGCGCCGTCTCCACGTTCTGGGGATAGGGCATACCGTGGCTGATGATGGTGCTCTCCAGCGCCACAACGGGCTTGCCGGCGGCAAGGGCCTCCTGTACCTCAGGGGCAACGTCCAGATAACGGTTCATATTACAGCTCCTCCTTGTTCAATATATAACGGATATTTTCCCAGCTCATGCCGGGGTGGATGGTTTCGGGAGAGGTGCAGGCCAGCGCGCCTGCGCCAATGGCCAGACGGGCCGTTTCCTCCAGCGTCCTGCCGTGGGTGATGCAGGCGGCCAGCGCCGCCGCCACCGCGTCTCCGCCGCCGGTGGCATTCACCACCTGCACGGCGGGACAGGCCACGCGGGCCGTGTGGCCCTGCCGGTCGGCGGCATACAGGCCGTCGCCGCCCAGCGAGATGTATACCTGCTGCAAGCCGGTGGCCAGCAGCGCCTCCGCCGCACGGGCCGCGTCGGCGTCCGTCTCGATCTTCACGCCGCTCAAAAGCTCCGCCTCCATGCGGTTGGGCTTCAGCGCCGTCAGACGGCCCAGCACCGGCTGGAGCTTGGGGGCCTTGATGGTGGACACGGGATCGGCCAGCAGGGGAGCGGTGCAGTGCTCACACAGCCACCGGAGCGCCTCCTCCGGCAGGTTCGTCTCCACCACCACCAGATCGGCGTGGTTGATGAAATCCAGCCGCTGCCGCAGGAAGTCCGGCGTCATGTGCTCATAGATAGCCATGTCGTTGACGGCCAGCGCCATGTCGCCGTCGCTGTCGTCGATAAAGAGATAGGTGCCGGTCCGCCCCTCGGGGATAACGGCGCTGTGGGTCAGATCCAGCCCGATGCCGGCGGCGTTCTCCCGCACGCTCTGGGCAAAGCTGTCCTGTCCCAGCACCGTGACCATGGAGACCTGCTCGCCCAGCAGGCACAGGTTGTGGGCGATGTTGCGGCCCACGCCGCCCAGCGACGTGGTGACCCGCCCAGGATTGGAGTCCCGCGCCACCAGCGGCCGCTGGGACACGGCGCCGATGTCCATATTCACGCCGCCCACCACCACGATGTAGGGCTCCGTCCGCAGCAGATAGCCGCGCCCGGCGATATAGCCCTTCTTCATCAGACTGGAGATGTGCACCGCCGCGCTGGAGCGGGTGATGCCGGCCTTCTCGGCCAGCTCCTGCTGGGAGATCATGGGGTTTTCCCGGATCCACTCCAGCAGCTGACGTTCCCGTTGGGTCATGGGATCAACTCCTAAGCGAAAATTAAGTTTCTAATCATGTGCTTATAATAGCACGGCGAAAGAGGTTTGTCAAGAGGAAAACTGCCCTTGTAAAATGCGGCGAGGCAGTGTATAATATCAAGTCACAGCATAAGACCCCGAAATATCAACAGAAAAGGTGAAAGACTATGGAACGAATGAGAATCGCAGCGATCTTCGCCGATCAGGAAACCCTGGGCGGCAAAGAGGTCACCGTCTGCGGCTGGGCGCGTACCATCCGCGACATGAAGACCTTCGGCTTCATCGAGCTGAATGACGGCTCCTGCTTCAAGAATCTGCAGGTGGTCATGTCCGCCGAGGAGCTGGCCAATTATAAGGAGATCGCCGCGCAGAACGTGGGCGCGTCCCTGATCGTCCGCGGTACCGTGGTGCTGACACCTGACGCCAAGCA
>CAKTOK010000079.1 GCA_934589835.1 uncultured Oscillospiraceae bacterium
CCGCAGCTGGCAACGATCACGTCCGCCTTTTCCGGCACGTCCACCTGATAGATGCGGTCCACCATGCGGCAGGCCGCTTCCCACGAGGCGAGGTAGTGACCGGAGAGGATGGCGGCAAGCTGCATCTGGGCATTCATCACGAGATTCACAATGAAGAGGCTTTTCACCAGCCCCGCCGCCTCACACATATCCTCGTGCAGCGGGTTGCCCTTCAAAACGCCGTTGCCAATGGCGGGGTTGGAGCGCAGCTGCGCCGCGTCGAGCGAGAAGGCGTGGTTATGGAAGATGGTCTCGCGTCCGCTGATGCCCGGCAGGATGCTCTTGCGCCCGCCGCCGAAGCCCGCCATCACATGATGCGTCACCGCGCCGAGACAGATCACGAGGTCGGCCTCAGCCGCCGCGCGGTTGATGGAGACCGGCGTACCGTGCGGCGTGGTGCCGAGATAGACAAGATCCGGCGCTTCACAGTCGTGGTTCTCGACCCGGACGCGCTCGTAGACTGCGTCCGTCACCAGCGTGCGAAGCTCCTGCTCGTCGCCGCCGCTGTGTGTGCCGTTGGCAATGACGATGGTGATGTCCTCCTCGTGTACGCCGCAGCGCTCCGTGAGGTAGTCCACCAGATGTGGGATCACAAGATCCTGCCGCATCCAAAAGCGCGTCATGTCGCTTACGACCAGCGCGACGGTATCGCCTGCCTTGGCGCGTTCGCACAGCGGCGCGCTGTCGATCGGCGCGTCGAGCGAGGCCCACAGCGCCGCGCGGATATCGGAAAGAGGAGCGACGGCGTTGCCGTGCAGCTCACCGATCACGTTTTTCTCGTCCAGAGGCAGCTCCACCGTGCCGCTGCCGTAGGCAAATGAATAGATTTTCATACAATTCCACCCCATCATACTGTGAAATGATATAGGAGTATACGGCAAAGCGATGGAAGATGCAACAGCAAATATTCATGAGATTTGAAAGATTATTAATAAAAATATGGGAAAAGTAGAAAACCGGCCCTTCAAATGGAGTGTTCCGGATGGAGCAGACGATGCCGTGACGGAACGAATGAATCAGACCGCCTTGTTCATCCGCATCGCCATTTGCCGCTTCTGCCTCGAAAGAGAAAAAACGGTATCGATGCGTCTGGCGCAAGGCCAAACGCATCGATACCGTTTTTTTCTCTGGAGGTGACACCCGGATTTGAATCGCCGTGGGGCGGTCTTGCGTCGTGTTGACCGATGCCGGGAAGTGTTGGAAATACAGGGCTTGCAGGAAATCATGCTGTTAAATGCTGCCGGACTGTATCATCGGATTTTGAAGTTATAAGGCTAAAAATAAGGCTAAATTTTGTGGCCGCGCGGAATGTACCAATAGATTTTCCGGCAAACAGTAGCATGATCTTTACTGCTGCGACACTCCCTGTCCACCCGGTCTGCTATACTGCCCCTTACCACAACGGACAAGGAGGGCGTATGATGACAAAGGATTTTCTGTTACGGCTGACGGAGGAGCATTACGGCGCGGGGGTATTTCCCGTCTATGGGCGGCTGCTGGAGGAGCAGCGGCTGACGCGGGGCGGGCCGCTGCTGCCCATGTGGCACTGTACGGCGGCGCTGCGGCGGGCGTTCGGAGAGGACAGTGTGCTAGTGCTGGGCTGCACCAACGATTCGCTGCTGGCGTACCTGCTGGGCGCGACGCCGGTTAACCCACTGCCGCCCCACTATCACTGCCCCAACTGTCACCACCTGATCTTTGATGGCCGCGCGGATGACGGCTGGGACTTGCCCGACCTTGCCTGCCCCGAATGCGGCGCACCGATGGTAGTGGACGGTCATAACCTGCGAAGTCGGTCACTGATCGGCGAGAGCGTGGTATCCCTGCAAGTGCCGCAGGAGC
>CAKTOK010000080.1 GCA_934589835.1 uncultured Oscillospiraceae bacterium
CCCCCCGCCTCTCTGCTTCTGGGGGAGAAAAATCACTCGTTGGTGTAGTTGTCGAAATAGCCCTGGATGTAGATGATGGGGGTGCCCTTGTCGCCGGAGCCGCTGGTCAGATCGCACAGGGAGCCGATCAGGTCGGTGAGGTTGCGGGGGGTAGTGCCCTCGGAGACCATGTTGCCCACCAGACTCACCTTGGCATCCTTCTCGCGGATCTTCTGGGAAATAGCGTCCTGCAGCGCCTGACCGGACAGGCCGGCAAACTCCTTGTCCGCCAGATACTTCAGCTTCAGCTCATTGGGCGTGCCCACCAGGCCGCTGGTGTAGCCCGGGGACACCACGGGATCGGCCAGCTCCCAGATCTTGCCGGCGGGATCCTTGAACGCGCCGTCGCCGTAGACCATGGCCTCCACGCGCTTGCCGGTGGCCTCGCACATGGCCTTGCCGATGGCCTCTGCCACAGGCTTGGCATCGCGGGGGAACAGCTTCACGCGGTCATCGTCGGCCTTGTTGCTGCCCAGCAGGCCGTACTGGGGGTTATAGCCGCTGCCATCCACGGCGGCGGTCAGCAGATCGTCCAGCCCCAGCACCACCTTGGCGCCGGCGGCGGTCAGCAGGCGCTTGCTGCGCTTGCGGGTGTGAATGTCGCAGCAGATCACGGTGTCGGTGTAGTCCAGCACCGCCTGCACGCGGTTGGCAAACACGATCTCCGCCTCGGCGCCGGCGGACTCGATGATGGACTTGTAGTAGTCCACATAGTCCACGCCGGTGAAGGGGTGGATCACAGCGCCGAAGGCGTCGCGGAACTGCCGCAGGGACAGCACATCGTGCCAGGGATCGATACCGGCCTCGTCCAGCTGGTCCATGGACACCAGATGGTTGCCCACCTCGTCGGAGGGATAGCTGAGCACCAGCACGACCTTCTTCACGCCGGCGGCGATGCCCTGCAGCAGCAGGGAGAAGCGGTTGCGGCTGAGAATGGGGAACGTTACGCCCACCGTCTGGCCGCCGGTCTTGGCGCGGACATCGGCAGCGATCTGCGCCACAGTGGCGTAGTTGCCCTGGCAGCGGGCGACCACGGACTCGGTGACGGCCACGATGTCGCCATCGTGAGGGGTGATGCCGTTGTCCTTCAGTGCGTTCAGTACGGTTTCTGCGGTGATCTTCACCACGTCGTCGCCCTCACGGAAGATGGGAGCGCGCACGCCCCGCACCACGGTGCCCAATGTTCTGCTCATAGCAATGCTCCTTTGCATTTTAGTTTCAGGTAAGATCAAGCGGCTCTTGCGGCAGCAGCGCTCTACCGCCGCACAACAGACATAGTATACCACAGATTTGGCATAAGTAAAATATCGAGATATAATGACGCACATTAGTATAGCTGAACTCTTGCAAAAAAGATGTGGAAACCCTCTTGCATTTTGCCGCGGGATGTGTATAATGATGGGGTACGTTATGGGCTTGTAGCTCAGCTGGGAGTGCGGGCCTGATATATTGCAACGTGACAATTTCATATTTGGGCTTGTAGCTCAGCTGGGAGAGCGTTCGGTTCGCATCCGAGAGGTCGAGGGTTCGAATCCCTTCAGGTCCACCAT
>CAKTOK010000081.1 GCA_934589835.1 uncultured Oscillospiraceae bacterium
ACAGCGCCATCCAAACCATGGGTAGTCCCGGCAATCACCTTCTTGAACGTGATGTCGCCATCACCGGCAACGGGAGGAGGCGGATTGTCACCGCCTTCCGGCTTATCATCCGTCACAACCTTACGGGCTGCGTGATAGGCAAAGAAGCTCTGACGGCCAGCGGTTCCGGAAGTGGCAAGAACGGCCCACTTGCCAGACATGTCCTCCACGATGGATGCCTGCTTGCCCTGCGCGGTATATTCCTCGATCTGTTTCTGAAGTTCCGCATCCTCCTTAGCTTTCTGCGCCAGCATCCAGTTGTAATAGCCAACATAGGTTTCATAGGTATCGGCGTTGGCAAAGCCACCGGCATCAATGTCGCCGGAGGTATCGCCGCCTGCGGATTTATCGCTTTGATGATCCCAGATGTAGGTCTGCAAGGCCATAAACAAGCTGCCGGGGATGTCGCCGGTATAATCAGCGATATAGGACATCATCCACTTTACATTCTCTTTGACAGCGGCGTCCATCTCGCCCAGTCCGGTCTTGGCAGCAGCTTTTTCCCACAGGGCATCTGCGTCCGCGCCAGTGGCGCTGGTGTAGGAATAGCTATTGAGGAAGCTGGCAGTTCCGTACCGATAGGAATAGCCGAGATCCATGCAATAGAGCTGTTTTCCAGCAGCCATAGGCGGGCGGTAGGAATATTGCTGGCCGGTGGAGGTCAGGCGGGTAGACCAGAGGTTGGGGTCTGTGGTTGCTTTGATGCCCGTTCCGCTGCCGGAAGCTGCCAAAGCGGAGGTGGGCAACAGGGTCAGCAAGGTCAAAAGAGCCAACATCGCTGACACGATCCGTGTTTTCCATGTTTTCATAGAACTGATTTCCTTTCAATTTTTTATAATAGAAAAGCAGGCCGTATAACACGACCTGCTCTTTCAGAAAAGGGATATTTACTTGTTCGTAATAGGTGTATCTACCTGTGAGATCACACAGCCATCATAGAGAAAGAGCTGAACGCAGTACCAGCTTTCCTCTCCGGCAGCATTGACGCCCTTGGCAATGCCAACACCGATAGCGTTCAGGCGTTCATTGCGTATATTCCGCAGATGTGTCTCGGAGTTGGCCCAGCCATCGACTGCCGCTTCCGCGAGGCTCACATCATGTTGGGAAAGGTAACGTGTGGCGATCCGATGGATGTTTTCCGCCATGTACGGGCAGTCCGTGACCGTATTGAAATTCCGACCATCCGGTCTGGTGTGGGAATAGACCGTGTTGGCGCCCATTTCGTCGGCCCGGACCTGCGCCGCCTGCATGAGCTTATCGTTGGTGGTCAGTGCAGCAATGCCGCTTTCCTTACGGAGTGCGTTGGTACGGTCCACGATGTCCTGTTTCATGGCATCCACATCGGCGGCGGGAGATGTAACCTCCGGATGCGATTCCGACTTGTCTGGTTCCGTCTTAGCAGGGGCGATCCCCGTGTATGGATGCCCGGTGTCGATTTGGACTCCGGCGTTCCAATAAACATTGAAACCGACCTG